>CAJLGN010000219.1 GCA_905206195.1 uncultured Roseburia sp. | reverse complement strand
AGAGAGGGTCTGCGCCCCGCCACTTTCGGCATGAGCATGGGAAGCCCACCAAAGATCAGGCCGATGAACAAAAGGGCCGTCTGCAGAGGATAGTGCTCGAAGAAATATCCTATCACAAAGGACAATCCCACGATGCCGAGCGCCATTCCAATCCCGTATGGAAGCAGGATTTTTATACTTTTTTTAATATGCTTAAAAATTCCGGTCACCGCACCAATCACATCGTTGTATATCCCCATCGAAACCATCATCGTTCCCCCGCTCACACCGGGTATGATATTGGCGATTCCAATCGCCACGCCACGTAAAATATCTTTGATAAAATCCATATATCCTCCACCTTGTCCTATTATTTTGCCAGACGGATCTCCGCAATCTCCTGTGCGATGTTGAGCGCGTGATCACCGACCCTCTCAAAATCTGTCAGCATCTCAGAGTACAGTATACTCCCCTCCTCCGAGCAGCTTCCCTCCTTAATTCTCTTTAGCATATTGTTTCGGTACTCTTTGGTCATGTCGTCCATCCGCTGCTCCAATGCCGCGATCCGGCTGAGCGCCTCGAGCGCCGGAGCATCTGGATTTAACAGGTTGTCCAGAAGTCTGGCACATATCTCCTGCATCTGCCGGATCTCACTGATCGCCTGTTCCGAGAACCGGATTCCCTTCTTCTTCAGCCACTCAGAATAGCCGCAGATATTCATGGCATGGTCGCTGATCCGCTCAATATTGCCCGTGATCTTAAAGTAAGAGCTGAATATCCTGCTCCCCTTTTCGCTCACCTCGTGCATCATGCTGCCCGAAATATGTCTAGAAATCTCGCGGTTCAAAAAATCTATGTACTCCTCCGACTCCTCCAGCTTTGGAATCCAGCTGTCATCGCGCTTCAAAAAAGCCGAAAAACTGTCGCGAACATTCTTCTTCGCCATCTCCAGCATCCGATCAATCTCTTTCTCCGTCTGCTCAAAATGAATCGCAGAGACTCCGATTTTACCGTCCCGGATAGCACGGTTATCCTGCAGATAGAGCAGGTGCATTCCACTCTCCTTCTCCTCCACATCCGGCAGCAGTCTCTCCGCCATTCCCGCCAGAAAATTTCCAAATGGAAGCAGCAGCAGCGTCGTGGCAATGTTGAAGAATGTGTGCATATTTGCAATCTGTCCCGCTGGATTTCCCGGCGTGATACGCTCCACCATACCGACGAGTGGTGTCGTCATACACAGCACGGTAAACAGAAGTGTTCCTATAATATTGAAAGACAGGTGAATGATCGTCGTGCGCTTTGCGCTCCGGTTCGTCCCAATCGATGCCAAAAGCGCAGTGATACAGGTTCCGATATTCTGCCCGAACAGCACGTACACCGCACCGGAAAAACTGATCGCCCCGCCCTGCGCCAGCGCCTGCAGGATACCAACGGACGCCGAGGAGGATTGGATTGCCGCTGTAAACAAGGTCCCCGCCAGGATTCCGAACAGTGGGTTCTCAAACTGCGTCATCATCCGTATAAAGGTCTCGGAATCGCGAAGCGGCATCATCGCCCCGCTCATCATCTCCATCCCGATAAACAACACGCCCAATCCCGCGAGGATATCGCCGATGTGATTGACTCTCGGCCGCTTAAAAAACACCACCAGCACCACGCCGATAAAGGCGATAAACGGCGCGATCGCCCCGGCATCCAGCGCAATGAGCTGCCCGGTGATCGTGGTTCCGATATTGGCGCCCATGATCACCCACACCGCCTGGCGCAGCGTCATCATTCCAGAGTTCACGAATCCGACTACCATGACCGTGGTCGCGGAGGAGGACTGGATGATCGCCGTGATGACAGCCCCCACCAGCACACCCAGGAACCGATTCGTGGTCAGCCGCTCCAAAATCTGTTTCATTTTACTTCCCGCAGCAGCCTCAAGCCCCGTGCTCATCATGTGCATTCCATAGAGGAACAGTGCCAGACCTCCGAGCAATGCCACTAAATCTTTAAATTCCATTCCAATATCTTCCTCTCTCTTATATCTCTATGATTTTCCTGTCAGTTTGATGCCATCTGCCGTGTCCCCGCCGCACGGAATCTCTCACCACACACCGGACACATTTCCAACGAAGCGCTCCAGTGTCTGCTTTGTGATCTGTATATGCTCTTCCGGGATTCCATCCAGCAGACGCTCAAAAAAAATCCGCTGCTTCTCCCCGATCCGCGCCACGAGCTCCCCGCAATCCTCGGTGAGATGAAGATGATACATCCGCTTGTCTGAGGCGTCGCGCTCCATCGTGAGATACCCCCGCTCCGCCAAACCTTCCACAGAGCGCGCCACCAGCGCCTTCGACACCCCCTCAAACCGTGCGATATCCCGCGCTGTGTTGCCGTCCTCCCCGCTTCTGCTGAGAAACAGAATCACCAGAATCTCGTTCGGTGAGAGCTGATAAGCCTCCATCTCATCCCAAAAAAATTTCCGGTATGCCTTTTCAATCTTAAAATAATTTTCCAGAAAATGATCCTGCATATCTTCTGTACCTCTACCTCAATTATACTTTCTCAATCATCCAAACGGTCTGCTTTCTCCACGCAAATGATTTCCGAATCAACTTTATTCTATAATCTCCGGAAAGTCAATCAAGAAACCGCTAAAGTTTCCAAAACTGTCTCCTGTAGAATTGACTTTTCTTTGTATAACCGATAAAATATAGTTGACTTGTAAACTATCTGTTCCGCCAACCGGTGAACAGACTCTAATTTAAATTAGAAAGTGTGTGATGTAATCTTGAACAAAATTTTAAACAAAAAACTAAAAGAAAAAATGGATGAATCTGTGAGCGCAGTGCTTCCAATCACTGTGATCGTGCTGCTTTTGAGCATCTTTGTGGTTCCCATGAAGACCGGGACAATCGCCCTGTTTCTCGTTGGTGCTTTTATGCTCATCATCGGCATGGCGTTTTTCCAGCTCGGCGCGGAGATGGCTATGACCCCGCTCGGGGAGGGCGTGGGCGCACAGATTATGAAGGTGAAACTCCTCCCTGTTCTCGCGTTTATCTGCCTTGTCATGGGTATTATTATCACGATCGCGGAACCTGATCTTGTAGTCCTCGCCAACCAGGTGCCCTCGATCCCCAACAGCGTCCTCATCTGGACAGTTGCCGTGGGCGTCGGTATCTTTTTAGTCGTTGCAGTGCTTCGCATTCTCTTTAAACTCAGTCTTCCCATGCTTTTATTTATCCTCTATGCACTGCTGTTTCTGCTCTCGTTCGTCGCGCCCGGAGAGTTCATCCCGGTCGCGTTCGACTCCGGTGGCGTGACGACCGGTCCTATGACGGTACCATTTATCATGGCAATCGGCATCGGTCTCTCCTCCACGCGAAGTGACCGGAACGGCTCCAGCGACAGCTTCGGACTGATCGCCTTTTGCAGCATCGGTCCGTTCATGATGGTTCTCCTGCTCGGCATCTTCTACAATCCTGGCGATGCCTCCTACACGGCGACCGTCATCCCACACGTAGTCACCATGCAGGATGTCATGCGTGAATTTGTACATATGCTGCCTGAGTACGGTCTGGAAGTTCTCACTTCTATTTTGCCTGTGCTCTTGGTATTTCTACTATTCCAATTAATTTCCAAGCGCTATCACAAGCATCAGGCCATCAAAATGTTCGTCGGCTT
>CAJLGN010000218.1 GCA_905206195.1 uncultured Roseburia sp. | reverse complement strand
TACGAACCTGAATTTTGTGGACAGGGAAAAGCAGGTAGAAAAGTTTTGGGGAGAGCATGATATCTTCCGCAAGAGCATGGAGATCCGCAAGGGAGGGGACACCTACACTTTTTACGATGGACCGCCAACGGCCAACGGCAAGCCGCACATCGGACATGTGGAGACCCGCACCATCAAGGATATGATCCCAAGATACCAGACGATGAAGGGAAAGTTCGTGCCGAGAAAAGCAGGATGGGACACGCATGGGCTCCCGGTTGAGCTGGAGGTGGAGAAGCTCCTTGGGTTAAACGGAAAGGATCAGATTGAGGCGTATGGCATGGAGCCTTTTATCAAAAAGTGTAAGGAGTCCGTGTGGAAATACAAGGGTATGTGGGAGGATTTCTCCGGCACAGTCGGCTTTTGGGCGGACATGGATGACCCTTATGTCACCTACGACGACAATTTTATCGAGTCCGAGTGGTGGGCATTAAAGCAGATCTGGGATAAAAAGTTATTGTACAAAGGATTCAAGATTGTTCCCTACTGTCCGCGTTGCGGAACGCCGCTTTCCTCCCAGGAGGTGGCGCAGGGCTATAAGACGGTCAAGGAGCGCTCGGCAATCGCACGCTTTAAAGTGGTGGGCGAGGAGGCGTACTTTTTGGCATGGACGACAACACCTTGGACACTGCCGTCGAATGTCGCCCTCTGCGTGAACCCGGATGAGACTTACTGCAAGGTAAAAGCTGCGGACGGTTACACTTACTACATGGCAGAAGCCCTCCTGGAGAAAGTCCTCGGAAGGCTTGGAACTGCAGAAGCTCCCGGCGCGGATGGCGGGGAGGACGGCGGCGCGGTTAAGGCCTATGAGGTACTTGAGACTTACAGGGGCTGTGATCTTGAGCGCAAGGAGTATGAACCGCTGTTTGATTTCGCGGACGAGATCATCCAAAAGCAGCGGAAAAAAGCGCATTACATCACTTGCGACAGCTACGTTACCATGACGGACGGTACAGGTATTGTTCACATTGCACCGGCGTTCGGCGAGGACGACGCCAATGTGGGAAGAAAATATGATCTTCCGTTCGTTCAGCTCGTAAACGGAAAAGGTGAGCTGACCGAGGAGACCGCTTACGCGGGCGTTTTTGTAAAAAAAGCGGATCCGCTGGTTCTGAGAGATCTGGAGGGGAAAGGGCTTCTCTTTGACGCGCCGAAGTTTGAGCATGAGTATCCACACTGCTGGAGATGCGACACGCCGCTCATTTATTATGCGCGCGAGTCCTGGTTTATCAAGATGACGGCGGTCAAGGACGATCTGATCCGCAACAACAATACGGTCAACTGGATTCCCGAGTCCATCGGAAAAGGACGCTTCGGCGACTGGCTCGAAAATATTCAGGACTGGGGCATCTCGAGGAACCGCTACTGGGGCACACCGCTCAACATCTGGGAGTGTGAGGGTTGCGGACATCAAGAGTCCATCGGAAGCCGCGCCCAGCTCGCGGAGCGCAGCGGGAATCCGGAGCATGCAAACGTGGAGCTCCACCGCCCGTACATCGACGAGGTCACCTTCACCTGCCCGGACTGCGGCAAGACGATGCAAAGAGTGCCGGAGGTGATCGACTGCTGGTTTGACTCCGGGGCGATGCCGTTCGCACAGCACCACTATCCGTTTGAGAATCAGGAGTTATTTGAAAAACAGTTCCCGGCGCAGTTTATTTCCGAGGCGGTGGATCAGACCCGCGGGTGGTTCTACTCGCTCATGGCGGAGAGCACCTTGCTCTTTAACAGAGCTCCGTTTGAAAATGTCATCGTGCTCGGGCATGTGCAGGACGAGAAGGGACAGAAGATGAGCAAGTCCAAGGGCAACGCCGTCGATCCGTTTGAGGCGCTTGAGACTTACGGCGCTGATGCCATCCGCTGGTACTTTTACACCAGCTCCGCACCGTGGCTGCCGAAGCGCTTCCACGGCAAGCTCGTGCAGGAGGGACAGCGCAAGTTCATGGGGACGCTGTGGAACACTTACGCGTTCTTCGTGCTGTACGCGAATATCGACCAGTTTGATGCGACGAAGTACACGCTCGATTATGAGAAGCTCTCCGTCATGGATAAGTGGCTTTTATCCAAGCTCAATACAGTGGTGAAAGAGGTGGATGAAAATCTGTCAAATTACCGCATCCCCGAGGCGGCCAGAGCGATGGACGATTTTGTGGACGATATGAGCAACTGGTATGTCAGAAGAAGCCGTGAGCGCTTCTGGGCGAAGGGGATGGAGCAGGATAAGATCAATGCCTACATGACGCTCTACACTGCGCTCGTGACGATCAGCAAGTGTGCGGCCCCGATGATTCCGTTTATGGCCGAGGATATTTACCAGAATCTGGTGCGCTCTCTCGATGAACGTGCGCCGGAGAGTATCCACCTGTGCGATTTCCCGATGGCGGACGAGACGATGATTGACGCGGAGTTGGAGAAAAATATGGACGAAGTTTTAAAGATCGTCGTTTTGGGGCGCGCGTGCCGCAACAATGCCAATATCAAGAATCGCCAGCCGATCAGCAGCATGTTTGTGAAGGCGCCGTTTACACTCCCTGAATTTTTTACCGCGATCATAGAGGATGAGTTGAATGTGAAGCGCATGTGCTTTGCCGATGATGTGAGCGCTTACACCAGCTACACCTTTAAGCCGCAGCTGCGCACCGTCGGGCCGAAATATGGCAAATTTTTGGGACAGATCCAGAAAGCTCTCGCAGAACTTGACGGAAATGCAGCGATGGCGGAGCTCAAGGGGAGCGGTGTCCTGTCCCTCCCGTCGGTGAGCGATGAGGTGAAGCTCGCGGAGGAGGATCTTCTTGTCACCATGACCCAGATGGACGGGTATGTGACGGAGGGAGATAATACTGTGACGGTGGTTCTTGACACAAACCTGACGCCGGAGCTGATCGAGGAGGGCTTTGTGCGCGAGATTATCAGCAAGGTGCAGACCATGCGAAAGGAAGCCGGATTTGAGGTGATGGATCAGATTACGATTTATTACTGTGCAGATGAAAAAGTGGCCGGTATTTTTGCCCAGTATGGTGATGTGATTCAAAAGGAAGTGCTGGCTGTGTCGATCGTGGGCGGCAAGTCGGAGACATTCACGCAGGAGATGCAGGCATCCGACATCTACCAAAAGGAGTGGAATATCAATGGAGAGCATGTCCGTTTGGGTGTGAAAAAGGGAGGCAGCAAATGAAAGAGAACTTCTTTGACAAAAAAGCATTTATCCAGGATGTGAGAGATGCCGTGAAGAATCTTTACAGGGAGACCTTGGAGGAGGCGACCCAGCAGGAAATTTTTCAGGCGGTTTCTTACACTGTGAAGGATGCGATCAACGATAGGTGGCTCGCAACGCAGCAGGCGTTTGAAAAGGAAGACCCAAAGATTGTATATTATATGTCCATGGAGTTTCTGATGGGGCGGGCCCTGGGAAACAATATGATCAACTTAAAGTCCTACAGGGCGGTTCGGGAGGCGCTTGCCCAGATCGGGCTGAATCTGGATGAGATCGAGGATCAGGAGCCCGATCCGGCGCTCGGCAACGGGGGGCTGGGACGTCTGGCGGCATGCTTTATGGAGTCCCTATGAGCGCCGAACAGCGCTCCGGCCTGCGCCTCGCTTTTGGCAATGATACCGT
>CAJLGN010000217.1 GCA_905206195.1 uncultured Roseburia sp. | reverse complement strand
AAAGCGGTGGACGGCGGGCAGAGTGTGTTCGGTGGGGAGATTGTGGGAAAGATCACGGTGCTGATTCAGGGGAGGGGGGAGATTGATTTGCGCCAGTATGATATCAGCGGGAAAGAGCGGGGCATCATTGAGCTGGTGGCGGAGGGATTGAGTAACCGTGAGATTGCGGAAAAGCTGTATTTGAGCGAGGGCACAGTGCGCAATTACGTCAGTGCGATTCTGGAGAAGCTGGGTTTGAGGGACCGCACCCAGCTGGCAGTGTTTTATTATAAAAATTGTTAGGGGGACTGGCAGGGAGACTATGGCAGAAAAGATTGGATTCCGGCGGTGATGATATTGCTCGCAAGAGCTGCCATTTCCTCTGGGGATTCCGGCTGATCGGCAAAGAGCCAGCTCTCGATCAGGCCGATACAGCCTGCGGCGATGAAACTGTAAGTGTACTCAAACTGTGCCGGATCTGTCACAGCGGGGTTCAAACTCCAGAGATTTAGGCAGCGCTCGCGGAACATGACCTTAATCTGTGCGAGAAAGGAGATGTCGCCGTTTGGGCAGAGCAGTATTTTATACAGCTCTGCATTTTCCGCCGTGAACTCAAAAATGTCATAGAGCAGTGGGTAGGGATCAGCCCGCAATTTGTCCGGCTGGTGTCTGGCGATCAGATCAGAGAAGCGATTTAGGATATCCTGCTCTGTCTGCTCAATCATATTGTAAATGTCTTTGTAGTGAAGATAAAATGTTCCACGGTTGATGTCTGCTGCACTGCAGAGTTCTTTCACCGTGATGTCCTTGATACTTTTTTCTGAAATAAGATTCGCAAGAGCGTCGATGAGCAGTGTTTTTGTGCGGCGTACCCGGCGATCCATTTTATTTTTTTCTTCCATAGAGAGCTCCTTTCTCCAATCTCAAAAGTATTCCACGATATTCTGAAAAATTTATAAAATAGTTAACACTTTTTCAAGAAATGTTGATTAATGTACAGAAGCATAGAAACTGACCATTGAGCAAATTTTTCTGCTTTATTATAATGGGAGCAGAAAAATAAATCAACACAGTGTTAAGAAATGAAAGAGGGATACTGATGGAACAGAAAGAGAAAAAGAAGAAAGAGAATGTCTGGATTTCGCTGGCGACTTTTATCGTGGATAAACGCAAAGCGATTGAAATATTGTTTATATTTGCGATTATTTACAGTGTTCTCTCAGTGAACAAAGTTCAGGTAAATCAGGATATCACGTCTTATCTTCCCGCGCAGAGTGAGACGAGGCGCGGTCTCAATGTCATGAGTGAGGAATTCTTGACTTATGGCATGGCCAGAGTCATGGTGTCAAATATCACCTATGAGGAGGCGGATCTCCTTGTGGATCGTATTGAGCAGGTGAAGGGTGTGAAGGAAGTGGCGTTTGACGGAACCAAGGAGCACTACATCGGAGCGGATGCGCTGTTCGATGTGACGGTGGACGGGGAGGACGAGGATCCCGCCAGCATTGCGGCGATCAAGGGGATCAAGGAGGAATTGTCGGAGTATGACGTCTATGTGTCCACCACAGTGGGGGCGGTGGAGGAGAGCGCGGAGGTGCTAAGCCGCGAGATGAGCACAATTCTAGTGCTGGCAGTCATCATCATCGTCGGCGTGCTGTTGCTATCCACCAAGGCGTATTTGGAGATACCGGTGCTGCTTCTCACTTTCGGGGTGGCGGCGCTTCTCAATATGGGTACAAACTACTGGTTCGGGGAGATTTCCTTTGTGACCAATTCCATCGCTGTGGTGTTGCAGCTCGCGCTGGCGATCGACTATGCGATTATCCTCTGTGATCGGTTTATGGAGGAGCATGAGACGATGGATGCAGAAACTGCCGTAAAAGTGGCGCTTTCCAAGGCAATCCCGGAAATCAGTGCCTCATCCCTCACCACGATATCAGGTATGGTCGCGCTGATGCTGATGCAGTTTCGCCTGGGCTATGACATGGGTATCATTCTGGTAAAAGCGATTGTGTTCAGCCTGATCTCGGTATTCTTTTTAATGCCGGGTATTCTTTTGATATTTGCAAAAGGAATTGACAGGACACACCACAAATGTTACGTTCCCCAAATTGGTTTTGTCGGGACATTTGCGGCGAAGACGAAGTATATTATTCCGCCGGTTTTTCTGGTGCTTGTGGTGGTGGCGTTTTTCATGTCCAGCAACTGTCTGTATCTATTCGATGTCAATTCGGTGGAGAGCGCAAAAAAGAGTGAGTCCAAGATTGCGACGGAGAAGGTAGAGTCCATTTTTGGCACGAGCAACCAGCTTGTTGTGATGGTGCCGTCCGGCGACTATGAGAAGGAGGCAAAGACGCTTGAAAAATTGGAGCAGCTCCCCTACGTGACCTCTGCGCTGGGACTTGCAAATCAGGAGATCAACGAGGATTATACGCTGACGGCAAAGATTTCTCCGCGGCAGTTTGCGGAGATGACGGATCTGGATGTGGAGATCGTACAGGTGCTCTACTCCGCGTACGCCTACAACCAGGAGCAGTACGGAGCGATGATTACGGGGATTGATGATTATGAGGTTCCGATTATTGATATGTTCCTGTTTTTGTATGACCAATATGAGCAGGGGTATGTGACGTTGGACGCGGATATGGACGAGAAGCTAAACGAGCTGTATGACACGCTGCACGACGCACAGCTCCAATTGCAGGGCGAGAATTACAGCCGTTTCGTGCTCAGTCTGGATAAGCCGACGGAGGGGGAGGAAGTCTACAGCGCGATGGATGAGATCCGCGGTATCGCCGAGAGATATTACGGGGAGGGAGATGTGATTCTAGCCGGGACGGCGACGAGTTCCCATGACCTGCAAAGTTCTTTTTCGACAGACAATATTATTATCAGTGTGCTCACTGCGCTGTTCGTCATGATGATTTTATTCTTTACATTCCAGTCAGCGGGACTCCCGGTGTTGCTGGTGCTCACAATTCAGGGAAGCATCTGGATCAATTTCAGTGTGCCGGCGATTCAGGGGCAGGGTACATATTTTATTGGGTATCTCATCGTGTCAGCAATTCAGATGGGTGCGACGATTGATTACGCGATTGTGATATCCAGCCGGTATATGCAGCTAAAATATCAGAAGTCTTTGCAGGAGGCAGTCACGGATACGCTCAACCAGGCATTTCCGACGATCTTTACCTCCGGCACCATTATGACATGCTCTGGTTTTCTCATCGGAAATATCTCGACGGATGCGACGGTGGCATCTCTGGGAATAGCGCTCGGGCGGGGGACGCTGATCTCCATCGTGCTGGTCATCTTTGTTCTGCCGCAGATTCTGCTGCTTGGAGATTTTATTATCGAAAAAACGGCGCTCACTATAAATCTTTCCAGGAGCCAGAGGGAGGTCGCCGGCCGCGTGCGCGTCAGTGGCCGTGTGCGCGGCTACGTGCAGGGGGAGATTGACGCGGATGTGCAGGGCGTGTTCCAGGGGCGGATGAAGGTGTCTGTAGACACTGTCATTCCGGGGCGACAGGGACAGATTACACAGATCGATGCGCCGTGCATTGAGCTGTGTGAGGCGGATTGTGATAAGAGAGAAGAAGGAGGTGCGCAGGCGTGAGGAAAAGACAAGCGATGAAGAAGTCTCTGCTGGCACTGTGTCTTGGCGTTTCCCTTGTAATCCCTGCG
>CAJLGN010000216.1 GCA_905206195.1 uncultured Roseburia sp. | reverse complement strand
ACCAGTATGGAAATAAGCAGTACATTGTGGAGCTAAAGCTCACCGATGAGGGGGCGGAAAGATTCGGAAAAGCGACCACAGAAAATGTGGGCGGATTTCTTCCGATCGTATACGACGGGGAAATGATCAGCTATCCGCGGGTGCAGGAAGCGATTACCGGGGGAACGGCGCAGATTACCGGTATGGCAGATTTCAAGGAGGCGGAGATACTGGCGACAAAGATCCGCATCGGCTCTCTCTCGCTGGAATTGCAGGAGCTTGAGTCGAGTGTTGTCGGGGCACAGCTCGGAAGTGATGCGATCTCCTCCAGCCTGGAGGCGGCCGCGATGGGCCTCGTGCTGGTCATGGTATTTATGATCCTGCTGTACGCAGTGCCGGGCGTGGCGGCGTCAATCGCTCTGGCAATTTACACCGCGCTTGTGATTGCGACGCTGTATCTGTTTGAGATCACGCTCACACTGCCGGGAATCGCCGGTATCATTTTGGGCATCGGTATGGCGGTGGATGCGAACGTGATTATTTTTGCGCGTATCCGTGAGGAGATTGCGAGTGGGAAAACGGTCAACTCATCCATGAAGATCGGTTTCCACAAGGCCATGTCCGCGATTTTGGACGGAAATATCACGACCCTGCTCGCCGCGGTGGTTCTGATGGCGCTGGGATCGGGAACAGTGAAGGGCTTTGCCTACACGCTTATGATCGGCATTGTTCTCTCGATGTTCACAGCCCTTGCAGTGACGAGATGGATTCTCCATGCGCTCTATGGTCTTGGTCTTAAGGATGAGAAGCTTTACGGCCGCGCGAAGGAGCGGAAGACATTGAACTTCCTCGGAAAGAAAGCGGTATTTTTTGCACTGTCCGGCATTATGGTTGCGGCTGGGTTTATCGGGATGGCAGTACACTCTGCAAACGGCGGAAGTGCGCTCAACTATGGACTTGACTTTGTGGGTGGAACATCAACGACTGCGGACTTTGGCAGGAGTTACACGATCGAGGAGATTGAGAGTGAGATTGTTCCGCTGGTGGCGGACGTCATCGGAGGCAAAGATATCATGGCGAACAAGGTGGAGGGGACGACGCAGGTCACGATCAAGACACGCACCCTCTCCCTGCAGGAGCGCGATGACTTAAATGCGATGCTCACCGAGAAGTTCGGAATCGAGCAAAAAATGATTACCTCCCAGAGCATAAGCTCTACGATCAGCAATGAGATGCGCTCCGACGCGGTTGTCGCAGTTATCGTATCCACGATCTGTATGTTGATCTATATCTGGTTCCGGTTTAAGGACATTCGATTTGGTGCGAGTGCGATTATCGCTCTGCTCCACGATGTGCTGGTGGTACTGGCGGTATATGCGCTGCTGCGCATTTCGGTAGGCAACACGTTTATCGCGTGTATGCTCACGATCATCGGTTATTCAGTCAATGATACCATCGTCATTTTCGACCGTATTCGGGAGAATCTCGGAAAGACGAGCGGGCGGCAGACGCCGGAGGTGCTGGCGGAGATCGCGAACCGAAGCCTGACGCAGACGCTCTCCCGAAGCATCAACACATCGATCACAACGTTTATCATGGTGTTTATGCTGTTTTGGCGGGGAGTTCCTAGCATTCGCGAGTTTGCCCTTCCGCTGATGGCAGGACTCATCTGCGGTGCGTACTCTTCAGTCTGCATCGCTACAGAGCTTTGGTATGTGATGAAGGTGCGCTTTGCAAAAAAGAAAGAGAAGGAAGCATAAATTAAAATGAGGTGGAGATCATTGCGGGAGCCGGAAGGTTTTGCAATGGTCTCCTTTTTTGTGGGAGGGAGAGGAAATGAAGGAATTGTTGATTTGCTATGTGGTGTCTGTAAATCTGCTTGGACTTTTTCTGATGTGGGAGGACAAGCGCCGCGCGAGAAAATCTCTCTGGCGCATACCGGAGCGGACGCTTTTTTTGTGCAGTATTTTAGGCGGTGGTATGGGAACTTGGGTGGGGATGTATCTGTTTCGTCACAAGACCAGGCGCTGGTATTTTGTGTGTGGGATGCCGCTCATTTTGTTGCTGGAGGTGTGCACACTTTTGGTTTTTGTCAAGCAGAGCTTATGAAATCTATAATTAATTGCTATAGGTGTGGCCGCATTTGGGATTGAATAAAGCAAAAAAGTCATTTATAATGGTAGACATAGACTTGGGAAAGACAGATGTTTTTCGTCAAAACACAGTATGAGGAATGGGGAAGGGAGATTTTTCAGATATGTATACAATGGAAGATATTCAGGCGGTAGATATGGAAGTGGCGCAGGCAATTACGGATGAATTTGAGCGTCAGAACAGCCATATTGAGCTGATTGCATCCGAGAACTGGGTGAGTCCGGCGGTGATGTCAGCGATGGGAAGTGTGATGACGAATAAATATGCGGAGGGGTATCCCGGAAAGCGCTATTACGGTGGATGCGACTGCGTGGATATCGTGGAGGAGTTGGCGATTGCGCGCGCGAAGGAGCTGTTTGGGTGCGACTATGTCAATGTGCAGCCGCACTCTGGGGCACAGGCGAATATGGCGGTGCAGTTTGCCATTTTAAAGCCGGGGGACACTGTGATGGGGATGAATTTAGATCACGGCGGTCATCTGACACACGGCTCGCCGGTGAATTTTTCCGGCACTTATTTTCACATCGTTCCCTACGGTGTGAACGACGAGGGCTTTATCGATTATGGCGAGGTGGAAAGGATTGCGCTGGAGTGCAGACCCAAGATGATCATCGCGGGGGCAAGCGCCTACGCGAGAACCATCGACTTTAAGCGGTTCCGCGAGATTGCCGATGCGTGCGGCGCAGTGCTCATGGTGGACATGGCGCACATTGCGGGTCTTGTGGCTGCCGGAGTTCATCCGAGCCCGATACCCTATGCGGATGTCGTGACGACCACCACCCACAAGACGCTGCGCGGACCGCGCGGTGGCATGATCCTGTGCAATCAGGAAGTGGCGGAGAAGTATAATTTTAATAAGGCGATCTTTCCAGGAATTCAGGGAGGACCTCTGATGCATGTGATCGCGGCAAAGGCAATCTGCTTTAAGGAGGCGCTGGCGCCGGAGTTTGCGGTGTATCAGAAGAATGTGGCCGACAATGCGCAGGCTCTGTGCAAAGGACTGATGGACCGCGATATTCAGATCGTATCCGGCGGAACGGACAATCACCTGATGCTGGTGGATTTGACTAATTATGACCAGACGGGAAAGGCGGTTGAGAAATTGCTGGATTCGGTGAATATTACCTGCAACAAGAACACGGTTCCCAATGATCCGAAGTCTCCGTTTGTGACGAGCGGCGTGCGCCTTGGGACACCTGCAGTGACCTCCCGCGGCATGAACCAGGCAGATATGGATCAGATCGCGGAGGCGATCGCAATGATGATCAAGGAGGGCGAGGCTGCGACGGAGAGGGCGAGAGAGATTGTGAAGTCCCTGACGGATAAGTATCCACTCAGATAGATCGTGTGGGGAGACGGCTGTAAATGTAGAAATTGTCTACAGTTTACAGCTGTCTCTTTTTTTGTGCGAAAAATTCTGCGGGCAGAGTTTTGCTGTGGAAGGTCCCTATGATCAGCACGGGTTCGATGGGGACATCTTAACGAATTATTAAGAATAAAATGCTATGTAGGTTTGTCAAACATTTGTTACACTGACCGTCGAAAAATCCCGCAATACCT
>CAJLGN010000215.1 GCA_905206195.1 uncultured Roseburia sp. | reverse complement strand
GGTGGGACTGACTCCACCGGCCCTGATCACAACTGTCTCGCACGACTTAAAGACGCCGCTCACCGCGATCACGACCTATGTGGAGCTTCTGAAAAAGGAGGATATCACGCAGGAGGAGCGCCGTTCCTACATCGAGACTCTGGAGAAAAAATCTTTGCGGCTTAAGGTGCTGATCGAGGATCTTTTTGAGGTCAGCAAGGCGACCACCAACAACATCACCTTAAATCCCATGGAGATGGATGTAGTCAACCTGATGAAGCAGGTTGCCGTCGAGCACACGGACGCGTACCAGGCTGCTGGACTTGATCTGCGCTGGCATGTGCCGCAGGAGAGAGTCACGCTGATGCTTGACAGCCAGAAGACCTACTGCATCTTTGAGAATCTGTTTGTGAATGTGCAAAAATACGCAATGCCAGGCAGCCGTGTGTACGTGGATGTGGAGCCTTTGCCGGACGGTACCGTGTGTATCACGATCCGCAATATGTCTAGCGAGGAGCTCAATTTCCGGGGAGATGAGATCACGGAGCGTTTTGTGCGCGGTGATACCTCACGCAACACGGAGGGGTCAGGGCTTGGGCTTGCCATCGCCAAGAGCTTTGTGGAGGCGCAGGGCGGAGCGTTTGCAATTGAAGTCGACGGGGATCTGTTTAAGGCGGTGTTGCGGTTTACACTGTGGAAAAGTAATGCAAAATAGAGGTTTTCCATTGTGGGAAAGTGTGGTATGCTATAGATAAAAAATATACGAATTTGGAGGTGTTTTTACAATGGAGACGATGGACGATTACAAGGACGAGCTTGAGGCATCTTTTCGCCGTATCGGGGAGGGAGATATCATTTCGGGCACAGTCATTGATGTGAGCGAGGAGGAGGTTACGCTGGATCTGAAATATTATGCACAGGGTATCATCAAAGTGGCTGATTTGAGCAGCGATCCGGATTTTGCAGTGCAAGAAGAAATACATCCAGGGGATGTCATTGAGGCAACGGTCATAAAAGCTGACGACGGGCAGGGCAATATCCTTCTTTCGAGAAAAGAGGCGAGCGATGCGATAGCCTGGGAGAAATTTCGGCAGATGATGGAGGAGGAGACAACTGTCACTGTGCGCATTAAGGAGAGTGTAAAGAGTGGCGTGGTGGCTTATCTGGAGGGAATCCGCGCATTTATTCCGGCATCCAAGATTTCGGCGAACTATGTTGAGGATACGGAGGGGTGGATTGGAAAAGAAATTCCTGTACGGGTCATCACCGTGGACGCGGAGCGCGAAAAGCTTGTGCTATCCGGCAAAGAAGTGGCGAGGGAGGCAGAGCAGGAGGAGCGCAATCACAAGATTTCTATGATCGTTCCGGGAACCGTGCTTGAGGGAGCGGTGGAGAGTCTGATGCCGTACGGCGCATTTATCAGCCTCGGCGACGGATTAAGCGGGCTTGTGCACGTTTCTCAGATCTGCGAGCGCAGAATCGGCAGACCGTCGGAAGTCTGAAAAGTGGGACAGAAAGTAAAAGTGAAAGTGTTAAACACAAATGATAATAAGATCAGCCTTTCCATGAAAGCACTGGAAGAAGAGATGATCGATACCACCGAGAACAGCGTGGATATGTCCGCATACACAAACACGGAGAGCACGGGAACCAGTCTTGGCTCGCTTCTGGCAGGATTGAAGTTGGGCGAAACTGGAAATTAGGTGTGAAAAAAGAAGAGGGATGTCACAAATACTGTATCAGCCTATAATTTCTGCGCAGTTTTGATTAAGAATTCGCCGGGATTCCGTCTACACCAGGGCGTTTCTTGCAGAGACTGCACAGAACCTGAGGATGAAATTTGTATTTTGCGACGGCCTCTTTTTCTAATACTTTGAATCAAATGAAGAACGAGGACAGGCGGAAACGGGAGCACGATGGAGACTTTTTCACCATTGTCCCCCGTTTTTTTATTTTATAACAGCGGAATCCCGTTCTTTTCACATTCTTTCACTGTTTCCTCCGGCCACAGAGAGGACTGTACTTCCCCGATGTGTGCCTTGCGCAGAAAGAACATACAAATGCGGGACTGTCCGATTCCGCCGCCGATGGTGTACGGAAGCTCCTCGCGGATGATCGCCTGCTGGAACGGGAGGCTCTCGCGATCTTCACAGCCGGCTTTTTTTAGTTGGGAGAGCAGGGCCTCTTTGTCGACGCGGATTCCCATGGAGGAGAGCTCGAGGGCGATGTCGAGAACCGGGTAGTAGACGAGAATATCGGCGTTTAGCGCCCAGTCATCGTAGTCCGGTGCGCGCCCGTCGTGGGGCTCCCCGCTCTCTAATCGGTCGCCAATCTGCATGAGGCAGACCGCGCCCTTTTCCTTGGTGATATGGTATTCGCGCTCCTTCGGGGTGCAGTCTGGGAACATATCGGCAAGCTCCTGCGCGGTGATGAAAAAAATATCGTGGGGAAGAAGCTCCTCGATGTAATCGTACTGGATTGACATATATTTTTCCGTTTTGCGCAGGCACTTGTACACTGTGGTCACAGTTTCCTTTAAGAATGTGAGAGTGCGCTCCTCCTTGCACATGATCTTCTCCCAGTCCCACTGATCCACAAAAATGGAGTGGATGTTGTCCGTCACCTCATCCCGGCGGATGGCGTTCATATCGGTGTAGAGTCCCTCACCGCAGTCGAAGCCGTATTTCTTAAGCGCATAGCGCTTCCACTTGGCGAGCGACTGCACAACCTCGGCGCTTTTGCCATCCTGCTCCTTGATGTCAAAGCGCACGGGGCGCTCGATGCCGTTTAGGTTGTCGTTTAGTCCGGATAACGGATCGACGAACAGCGGTGCGGACACGCGGGCGAGATTTAAGCGCAGCGCAAGAATTCCCTGAAAAAAGTCCTTGACTGTTTTGATTGCGATCTGCGTATCGTGCAGATTCAATTCGGAATGGTAATCTTTTGGAATCACTAAGTTGATCATCTAGAGTTCTCCTCTCTTAATATACGCCGGAGGCGCGTCAATTTATTTTTGTAAATTATAGCACAGAGCGCTTGATTTTCAAGAAAAGATGGCAGGTTTTGGAAAATAATGTGTATATAATTTCGTGGCGGAAGAGGGAGGAAGGGAAAAAGAATCGGAAATAGAGTCTTTCCGAATGGACAAAATTATAGTATTCTAAGAACTATAGAGGGGATGGGAGTGACAGTGATGGAGTATACACATGTGATTCACACATTTGAACCGGTTTATAATGAGCAGTCCAAGATTTTGATTTTGGGTTCGTTTCCCTCGGTGAAATCGAGGGAGAGACAATTTTATTACGGGCATCCGCGGAACCGCTTTTGGAAAGTGATGGCAGGGGTTTTCGGGGAGGATCCCCCTCAGACAGTCGAAGAAAAGAGAGAGTTTTTGCTCCGCAACTACATTGCAGTCTGGGATGTCATCGCGTCCTGCGATATTGTTGGCTCCTCGGACAGTTCCATCTGCAATGTGGTTGCGAACGATATGGATGTTATACTAAAAAGTGCTTTGATCCGCGGGATTTATGCAAACGGGGACAAGGCTTATCAGCTGTTTTTAAAGCACTGTAAAAAGGAGGGACAGCCTCTGATTCACAAGCTGCCGTCGACCAGCCCGGCGAATGCGGCGTGGAGCGTGGAGCGGCTGATCGCAGCTTGGGGAGAGAGACTGCGCGCAGAGTGAGGCAAAATTGCAGCTGTGTAAATGGTG
>CAJLGN010000214.1 GCA_905206195.1 uncultured Roseburia sp. | reverse complement strand
TTGAATTATCCTTTAAAAGAGTATTACGTGAAATGTATTTTTATTAGTGGAGAAATCTCAATTTTTACAGACTCACCTTATACTACCAGACGTTCAGGGAGACAGTGCAGCCGGCTTTAAAGCAGCCGCTCTCGCTGGAGAAGGTGGAGGGGAATATCCGAAAGACGGGAAATACCCCATTTGTCTTTGAGGAACTTATAATCGATATGGACACGGATATTTTCATGCCGGTACAGGCGTTAAATCAGCTGCGCAGAACTGCGCTCGCGTCGTTGTTTGAGAGAATGACGGAGGGACATCGAAGAGCAAGGCAAAACGGGAAAAAAACGCGGGAGGGTGTGCAGGGTTATCCGGACGCGACAAAACATCAGCCCAAAGTTGTTCTGGACGGGGGCGCGCTCCTTATCGTTTCCATCGAGGAGCGGGCACAGCTTGCGGAGGTGCTTCACGCCGAATATGTGGATGCAGTGTACCTCGACAGCAGCTGCTATGAGAGAGATACACTGCCACAGTGCCTGCGGGATGATGTTGCGGCGGTGCGAAGATCCAGAAAAGATGTGTTTTTCATTCTTCCTGCTGTGTTTCGGAAGCAGACGGTGGATTTTTACCGTGGAATACAGGCGGAACTTTTGGCGGCTGGACTGGATGGTGTGGTCGCAAAGAGTCTGGATGCAGTCGCGTTTGCGCGAGAGTATCTGGACGGGGAACTGGACATTGTCTTAGATCACAGCCTCTACACCTGGAATCGAGAGGCGATGGCGCTGCTTTTGGAACTCCACCCGCTGCGCGATACGGTGCCGCTGGAGCTCAACCGCAGGGAGATTGGGGGGAGATACAACTGTTCCAGCGAGATGCTGATCTACGGCAGGCTCCCCCTTATGACCTCGGCGCAGTGCGTACACGCGAACACGGGAAGCTGTGATAGGCGAAAGACGGTGTTGTATCTAAAGGATCGCTACGGGAAATATTTTCCGGTGAAGAATCATTGCTGTGAATGTTACAATACAATTTATAATACGACACCTCTGATGCTGTTTGGATACGGGGAAGAACTGCGGGGGATGGGAATGGCCGGGTATCGGATTGCCTTCACGCTGGAGGATAAAATGGAAGTGCGGAGGATTTTGCAAATCTGCAAGGATACCTTCCTCACCGGGGAAAGGAAGATCAGGGACCTGTTTGCGGAGGATTACACCAACGGACACTACAAGCGAGGAGTAGAATAGCTGTATGACAAATGTGATCGTAGAAATATCAAAGTATCTGATGATCCTTTTATGCGCGCTCTACACTTACGAGTGTTTTTCAGCGTTTCGCGGGAGACTTGAATGGGAGAAAAAAAACAGAATATTTAAGCGGCAGACTTTTCTGATGTATCTGATTCATCTGAACGGATTTCTGATCGTTTACGCAGTGACGGAGAATCCGCTCATGATCGTGTTCTACGCTGCACAGGTGATTTTGACCGCGATGGTGGTCAGCTGCTATCGTCTGTTTTATCCGGACGCCTCCAGGCTGCTTGTAAATAATATGTGTATGCTGCTTTTGACCGGGCTGCTCATGCTCACGAGACTCTCGTTTGAAAAGGCGGTGAAGCAATGCGTGATCGCCGCCGGAGCATTTGTGGTGACGCTTGTAATTCCGATGCTCGTGCGCAGAGTTGGATTTTTGCGGAAACTGACCTGGCTGTACGGGGGCATCGGTGTCCTTGGACTTTTGGCAGTCGCCATTGTTGGCATGACGAGCTACGGGGCCAAGATATCCATCGGAATCGGCGGAATATCCATACAGCCCAGTGAGTTTATCAAGATTTTGTTCGTTCTCTTTGTCGCCGGTATGCTGTACGAGAAGACGGGATTTCAGCAGGTGTGCATCACGACTGTGGCCGCTGCGATCCACATTTTGATTCTCGTGGCATCCAAGGACCTCGGCGGGGCTCTCATCTTTTTTATCACCTACCTGGTGATGCTCTACGTGGCGACGAGAAAGTTGTTTTACTTTGCAGGTGGTATATTAAGCGGCTGCATTGCAGCCGTCATCGCCTACAATCTGTTCGCCCACGTGCGGGTGCGGGTTTTAGCGTGGCAGGATCCCCTGCGCGTGATTGACCGGGAGGGATTTCAGATCAGTCAGTCTCTGTTTGCCATCGGCACGGGAGGATGGTTTGGGATGGGGCTCTACCGGGGGATGCCGGATAAGATTCCTGTGGGGGGGGGGGACTTTATTTTTTCTGCAATTTCCGAGGAGATGGGCGGTATTTTTGCGCTCTGTCTTTTGATGATCTGCGTGAGCTGCTTTTTGATGTTTTTAAATGTGGCGATGCAGATGCGGGATCAGTTCTACAAGTTGGTTGCGCTCGGGCTCGGGACGGTCTATGGTTTTCAGGTGATCTTGACAGTGGGCGGCGCAACCAAGTTCATCCCCTCCACGGGGGTCACTCTCCCGCTGGTCAGCTACGGAGGAAGCTCCCTGCTCGCGACGATCATCGTCTTTGCGATCATGCAGGGGCTCTATATTTTAAGGCAGGATGAGGGGGCGGGAAGCGGAAAAAAGAGCGCCGCGAAAGGAAATCCCTCGCCAAAGAGAAAGAGAGGTTCCATTGAAAAAATCGAAGACTTTTCGTAAGCTGTCAAGCTGGATCTGCGGAAGAAAACGGGGCAAAAATCGCGAATTTGTGGTGATTACTTACTCGTTTCTCGCCGTCTTTTTATGCTTGATGGGGTACTTTGCGTATTTCCAGTTCGTGGAGAGTGAGCAGTTTATAAACAGCCCTTACAACAAGCGGCAGGAGCAGTTTGCTCGGACGATCCTCCGCGGAGAGATCTACTCTTCGGACGGGGCGACACTGGCGGAGACGATCACGGACGGGGAGGGAAATGAGACGCGAAAATACCCGTACGGTAGGATTTTTGCGCATGTGGTGGGCTATTTTGACCGCGGCAGGACGGGGATTGAAGCCATGGCAAATTTTAGCCTGCTTCGCTCGAACCTTTTTTACGGTGAGAGGGCAATCAACGAGTTCCAGGGGGAAAAAAGTCCGGGCGACAGCGTGATCACAACGCTGGACTCCAATCTACAGATGCAGGCGTTTGATGCGCTCGGGTCATACGACGGTGCGGTGGTCGTGATGGAGCCCGCCACAGGCAAGATTCTGGCGATGGTCTCAAAACCTGATTTCGATCCGAACACGATCGGCGAGGATTGGGAAACCCTCATCGGCGGGGAAAATGAGAGCTCTGTCCTTCTCAATCGTGCGACGCAGGGACTGTACCCGCCGGGGTCAGTCTTTAAGCTGTTCACGACGCTGGAGTATTTACATGAGAATCCAGATTACGAGGATTACCGCTACGACTGCGACGGAGCGTACACCCAGGGCAATAAGACGATCCACTGCTACGGAAACAAGTCACATGGAAACCAAACCTTGAAGGAGGCGTTTGCGAACTCCTGTAATGCGGCGTACGCCTCTCTTGGACTGACGCTGGATCTACAGCGCTTTCGAATGCTGTGCGACGACATGCTGTTTAATGACCCTCTGCCGACCGGATTTGAGTCGAAGCAGAGCAGCTTTGTGCTCGCGGAGGGGGACAGCACCTCGACGGTGATGGAGACTTCCATCGGGCAGGGGAAGACGCTCGTGACTCCGTTTCACATGGCGCTCGTGACAAGCGCGATCGCAAATGGCGGAATTTTGATGACGCCCTACGTCATTGATCA
>CAJLGN010000213.1 GCA_905206195.1 uncultured Roseburia sp. | reverse complement strand
ATTTCATGTGCGAGGAGTTGTGTACATGGATCGAGCGGGAGCTAAAGCTTCTGGAGGCGGCGGAGCGGCTGCGGGAGATTGTAAGAGGCGGCGGGTCATTGGCGGAGTTTGTCACATGCATGCTTTTGCAGACGGGTTATTGCAGCCGGGAGCAGATCGGGAAGATCGCGGAGGTGATCCGCGCATCGGGCGGCAGGTCTAAGTATGAGGCGGGCAAGATTCGGGCGGACCGCCACGTAAAGGGCGGGCGCTACATGCATGCGGTCTATGCGTACCGCAGGCTTTTGCAGTGGGAGGAGGAGAACCCGGTTCTCACCGGGAATGTCTGGCACAATCTGGGCAGGGCATACGCAGGTCTTTTCTTCTTCGCGCAGGCGGCTGAATGCTTTTTGTGTGCCTACGATCGGAATCAGAATCCGGAGTCTCTGCGCGCGTGTCTTTATGCCTGCCTGAGTGCGGGCGATGAAAAGCGTTTCCGTGAGATTGCGGCGGTGCGCGGTCTACCTCAGGAAAAGTGCGCAGAGATAATCAGAGTATTCCGGGAAAAGGGGACGTCGGAGGAGATTCAGGCGTTTGAGGAGAGACTTGGTGCGCTGTCTATCGCCGGAGGAGAGCAGGAAATCCGCGGGATCGTGGAGGACTGGAAAGAAACTTATCGAAAAAATTGTAAAATATAAGGAATCGGGCATATGTTTTTTTGGAAGAGAAAAAAAAGAGAACAGAGTTTTGAGAAGAAAATGAGTGAGTTGGATTCGGTCATCTTGACGGAGCAGGATTACAGGAATACAAGAAAGATTGAGCAGTACGTCGTGGAGCGGTTGGAGCAGATGATAGAGCTCGCCAGAGAGATTGAGAATGAGAAATCGGAGTATCGGATCGTGACATCCTATCTAAACGACGTGCAGCTTCTGGAGGATATGTCGGAAGATGAGCGGAACAGGATCACGGAGGTCGCTGTCAATGTCGTGCAGCTGAACACAGCGCGAACGGAGTTTTTGAATTCCGCCAAAAAGATTTCGGATGCTCAGTTTGCACAGATGGAGCAGATGGAGCACGAGATACCGGACGCGATCCGGCGCCTCTCCTCCAACGAGATTTACAGCGATACACTAAAAAAGGATATGAACTATCTGGAGCGGGAGAAGTCGGAGTGGGTGCTTCGGAAGGAATATTTGGCACATCAGCAGAGAGGGCTTAAGAATCTGCTCTATGTCATGGTGGGAATGGCTGCGACAGCGGCGGTCATTCTTGGAATTCTGCAGATTATTCTGGAGTATGATTTTTTCTACGGGTGGCTTGCACTCATTTTTGTGGCGGCGCTCACGGTCTGCGGTATTTACCTGAAGCTTCAGGATGACTTGTCAGAGATCCAGACGGCGGAGCGGAATCGAAACCGGGCGGTCATCCTGCAGAATAAAATCAAGCTCAAGTATGTGAACATCGCAAATGCTGTGGAGTACGCGTGCGAGAAGTACCATGTCAAAAGTGCTGAGGATTTGAAGCAGCAGTGGGAGTATTATATGGAGGCGGTCAAGGAGCGGGAGAAGTATCAGCGGACAAATGAGGATCTGGAATATTTTAACGGCAGACTGGTGCGCATGCTGACACAGTATCATCTCTACGACGCACAGGTGTGGGTGACGCAGGCGATCGCGCTGGTGGATCCAAAGGAGATGGTCGAGGTGAAGCACGCCCTGGTTGGCCGCAGACAAAAACTCCGGGGCAGAATTGAGTACAACATCGGTATTGTGCAGGAGCAAAAAAGAGAGACGGAGCAGCTTTTGGATAAGGTGGGCGATATGCGCCCGCAGGTACAACAGATTTTGAGAGCGATGGATCAGGTGAGCGAGTCGGTATAGAAGGAATTTTGGCTGGTATCGGTGTAGATTTCTCCCCGCATCTGGAAATGGTATGCACCATCTGGAATTTTAGAACATAAATTATTATGGAATAGAATTTCAGAGAGGAAATTGCATGAGAAATTATAATATGCAGGGAGGCGTGGAGCGCAGTTGTGCCTGCACCCCCGAAGCATCCTATATAAGATCGGAATATGTCCCTGGCATGGCGTATGTGCCCTGGCAGTATTTTACAAACGTCTACGACACAGACAAAGCGCTCGAGGTCGGAACGATCTTCCCGGAACTGGATAAGCCGTTTCTTGCGGCGGGAAGGGGGTGCTTCCGAAAATGATGATGAATCAGATGAACCAGGAGCAGCTGATGCACTGGATCGATATGGTGAGCTTTGCGGTGGTTGACATCGCACTGTATCTCGACACGCACCCGAAGGATGAGGAGGCATTAAAGTATTTTAATCACTATGTGGATCTGCGGAGGACGGCGATGTGCGCTTACGCAGAGAAGTACGGTCCCCTGACAATTGACACGGCAAACCCGGATGATTACTGGACATGGGCCATGCAGCCGCTTCCGTGGGAAGGGGGGTACTGCTGATGTGGAATTATGAGAGAAGACTACAGTATCCAGTGAATATCACAAGACCGAACGCGAAGATCGCGCAGATCATCATCAGCCAATATGGAGGTCCGGACGGAGAGGCTGCGGCGTCTTTTCGGTATCTGTCCCAGCGCTACAGCATGCCTTACCGCAAGGTTGCAGGACTTCTGACGGATATCGGCACGGAGGAGCTGGCTCACCTTGAGATGGTTGCGGCCATCGTGCGCCAACTGACGAAGGGCTTGAGTGCGGAGGAGCTTGAGGCGGCGGGCTTTGCGCCGTACTACGTGGATCACACGGCTGGCATCTGGCCGCAGTCTGCGGGGGGCGTGCCGTTTAATGCCAATCAGTGCCAGTCTAAGGGAGATGCGATCACAGATTTGTTCGAGGATATGGCGGCAGAGCAGAAAGCCAGAACTACCTACGATAACATTCTGCGCCTGGTCAAAGACCCGGAGGTGTGTGACCCGATCCGCTTCCTGCGGCAGCGCGAGATCGTGCATTTCCAGCGCTTCGGCGAGGGACTGCGCCTCGTGCAGGATGAGCTTGACAGCAGGAACTTTTATGCGTGCAACCCGGAGTTTGACCGGGACTGCGGCAAATAGAGTGCGCGGCTGCTATTTAAAAAACAAAAAGAAGGCACAAAATGTGTCTTCTTTTTGTTATATCCGACAAAAAACGGGGGTGGGCATTGACAAGGTGCCTACCGCGTATTAGTATGTTGATAGTTAGTCATAACTATTGGGAGAAAAATTGATCGGTTTAGAGAGGGCTGGAGAGCAGATATGACATTGGAAGAATTGGCGATTGGAAAGGCCGCAGTCATCGCGGATGTGGGTGGCGAGGGGGCGTTGCGGTGCCGTTTTTTGGATATGGGACTCATCCCTAGAACGCGGGTGGAGGTGCGCAAGGTTGCGCCGATGGGGGATCCGCTGGAGATCCGCATCCGGGGCTACGAGCTGACGCTCCGCAAAGAGGACGCGCGCAAAATAACAGTTATTCCGGAGGGAGAATCATGATTTTTGCACTGGCTGGAAATCAAAATTGTGGAAAGACGACCCTGTTCAACCAATTGACCGGGGCGAACCAGCACGTGGGGAATTTTCCGGGGGTCACAGTGGATCAGAAGATGGGGAAGATCCGATCAGCCAAGGACTGTTCCGTGGTGGATCTGCCGGGAATTTACTCGATCCGTCCGTACACGAACGAGGAGATTGTGACGCGCGATTTTATCCTGAACCAGAAGCCGGACGGCATCATCAATATCGTGGATGC
>CAJLGN010000212.1 GCA_905206195.1 uncultured Roseburia sp. | reverse complement strand
TGACCTGTCCGGGCGGTTGCATCGGAGGTGGCGGACAGCCGAAGGGCACACTGTTTAAGGGGGATGCCCTGCGGGAGAAGAGAATCGAGGGTCTGTATGGGCGCGATCGGGAGATGACGCTCAAAAAGAGCCATGAGAATCAGGAAATCACAGAGCTCTACAAAGAATTTTATGAGAAGCCGCTCAGTGAGCTGGCGGAGCAGATGCTCCATACTGGCTATGCGGACAGAAGTGCGGAACGCGTGGGGAGATAACAATCTGGAGACAGCGAATCTGGCTGGCAAAGAAAAGGATTGACAAATTTTAGGGAAGTGCATAAACTATAGTATGCAGTGAATGATATAGGGAAATGCATGGAACGGAAAGAGTAGGAAGTCGGGCGTCCAGCAGAGAGAGACTGTCGCGGGCTGTAAGCAGTCTTTGGAAAGAGATTTTTGAAGTGCCTCCGGGAGCTGATCAGAGGAAAGCAGAGGGTGCCGTAGTCTGATTCGTATCGCACACGTTCCGTGCTTTGAGGGAAAATCGTTAGATTTTTAATAGAGTGGAACCGCGGATTATTTCGTCTCTGAGAGATGAAATAATCCGCGGTTTTTGTGTAGAGAGGTAAAAAATGGGGATCATAAAGCATATAAAAGAAGAATTTGAAGTGATAAAGGAGCGCGACCCGTCGATAAAATCTCCGATGGAGGTTTTGCTTTATCCGACATTTCATGTTATGCTTAGCTACAGACGAGCGCACAGGCATTACCTGAAGGGACATTATTTCTGGGCGCGTCTGATCTCCCAGCGGGCGACGAGAAGAACCGGCATCGAGATTCACCCCGGGGCCACGATCGGCAAGGGCTTTTTCATCGACCACGGGAGCGGAGTCATCATCGGAGAGACCACGATCATCGGCGACAATGTCACGATATATCAGGGTGTGACACTCGGCGGCACGGGGAAGGAGACGGGGAAACGCCACCCGACCATCGGCGATAATGTGATGATCAGCGCAGGCGCGAAGGTGATAGGCTCTTTTACCGTCGGAGAAAATTCTAAAATCGGAGCTGGGAGTGTGGTTTTGGAGGAGGTTCCGCCCAACTGCACGGTGGTGGGCGTGCCGGGCAGAATCGTCAAGCGGGACAATATTAAAATCCCGCGCGATGACATGGATCAGTGTCATCTGCCGGATCCGGTCAAGGAGGATATCACAGTGCTGCAGCATGAGAATGCGGAGATTGTGAACCGGGTGCTCGATCTGGAGAAATCTGTGCGGGGTTTATGTGCGGATGAGAAATGAGAAATAGGATTCAGAACGCGCCATTTGCAAAGTCGCACCAGGGACATTTCCAGCCGCTTTACGGCTATCTTTGCTCGTAAGATTGTCACTCTGCTACTGTAATGGCTGTACGGTTCTAAAAATAAAAAGAATGGAGAATACCAAAGTGGAGAATACCTTTAAATTTTATAATACGCTGACAAAGACGGTGGAGACGATTGTCCCGCACGAGGATGGCAAGATTGCGATGTACACCTGCGGGCCGACCGTTTACCACTATGCACATATCGGAAATCTGCGAAGCTATATCATGGAGGATGTGCTGGAGAAGGCGCTGCGCTACGTGGGTTATGATGTGAAGCGGGCTATGAATATTACCGATGTGGGGCACCTCTCCTCCGACGCGGACACAGGCGAGGATAAGATGTTAAAGGGTGCAAAAAGAGAGCACAAGACCGTTATGGAGATCGCGCAGTTTTACACGGACGCGTTTTTTGACGACTGCAAAAAGCTCAATATCAAGACCCCGGACGTCGTTGAGCCGGCGACGAACTGTATTGACGAGTTCATTCATATGGTGGAGACTTTGATTGAAAAAGGGTGTGCGTATGTGGCGGGCGGAAATGTCTACTTTGACACTTCAAAGCTCGCGGATTATTATGTGTTTTCCTCCCAGAGTGAGAAGGAGCTTCTGGTGGGCGTGCGCGACGACGTCGAGGAGGACACCAACAAGAGAAATAAAAATGATTTCGTGCTCTGGTTCACAAAATCAAAGTTCGAGGATCAGGCGCTCAAATGGGAGAGCCCGTGGGGGGTGGGATATCCGGGATGGCACATTGAGTGCTCCTGCATCAGCATGAAGCATCTGGGCGAGTACATGGATATCCACTGTGGAGGTGTGGACAATATTTTTCCGCACCACACCAACGAGATTGCGCAGTCTGAGAGCTACCTCGGGCATAAGTGGTGCAGTTATTGGTTTCATGTCAATCATCTGAATGACAAGTCCGGCAAGATGAGTAAGTCCAAGGGAGATTTTCTGACGGTGTCTTTGCTCCAGGAAAAGGGCTACGATCCCATCGTGTATCGGATGTTTTGTCTGCAGTCGCATTACAGAAAACCGTTAGAGTTTTCTTACGATGCACTTGACAATATGGGCGCTGCCTACGTCAAGCTTGTGAAAAAGATTGCGGATTTAAAAGATGAGGGAAGCGTGGATGAAGCGCGCTTTGCAGAATACAAAGAAAAATTTTCGGGTGCTATATCCAGTGACTTAAATACCTCCATGGCAATCACGATTGTCTATGACCTCTTGAAAGCGGATATCAGCGATGCGACAAAGCTGGCTCTGATAAAGGACTTTGACCAGGTGCTCTCACTGAACCTCACCACAGCAAAGATTATAAAGCCGGAGGAAAAAGAAATCGACGCGGAGCTGGAACGCTATATTTTAGAGAAGATTAAGGAGCGGAAGACGGCGAAGAAGGCGAAAGATTTTGCGCAGGCGGACGCCATCCGCGAGGAGCTTTTGGCGCGAGGGGTTGTGCTTAAGGATACCAGAGAGGGTGTTATATGGGAACTGGTGTAGGGGAAAAGGGGATCGACTCCTATTTAAAAGAACAATTTCAGATACCTGACGTGGATATCCGCACTTACTCCCCGCTGACGCTGGCATACATTGGAGATGGGATATACGATCTGGTGATCCGGTCGGTGGTGGTGGCGAGAGGCAACACCAGCGCTGGATCTTTACATAAGCGGACAAGCCAGATTGTAAAAGCCCGCACCCAGGCGCAGATGATGGAACTTTTGCTCCCAAGACTCACCGAGGAGGAGGCTGATATCTACCGCAGGGGCAGGAATGCCAAGTCGCCGACAATGGCGAAAAACGCCACGATGTCGGATTACAGGAAGGCTACAGGCTTTGAGGCTCTGATGGGCTGGCTGTACCTGAGAGATGAATTTGAGCGGCTGGTGGAACTGGTAAAAATTGGTGCGAGGGAGTTGGGACTGGGACTGTGAGAGAGGAGAAAAACAGAGGGAAGCATGGGATATGAAGAATTAAAAATTGAGGGGCGCAATGCGGTGCTCGAGGCATTTCGGGCGGGAAAGACGATTGACAAATTGTATGTACTGGATGGCTGTCAGGACGGACCGGTGCGGACCATCGTGCGGGAGGCCAGAAAGCGTGATGTCATTTTAAATTTTGTGGACAAGGAGCGCCTGGATCAGCTCTCAGAGACGAAAAAGCACCAGGGAGTCATCGCGATGGCGGCAGCGTATACGTACGCTGAGGTTGCAGATATCCTCGCGGTGGCGGAGGAGAAGGGTGAGCCGCCGTTTATCTTCTTGTTGGATAATATCGAGGATCCGCACAATCTCGGTGCAATAATCCGTACCGCAAATCTGGCGGGAGCCCACGGCGGTATTATCCCAAAGCGGGGGGCCGTTGGGCTGACTGCCACCGTCGCGAGGACTTCCGCCGGTGC
>CAJLGN010000211.1 GCA_905206195.1 uncultured Roseburia sp. | reverse complement strand
AACTTGATTCTTATTCGGCAGAGCTAACCCCGATTCTCTGCAAGCAGCGTATTCTCCGCCACTCGGCTCATGTAATCTGTTGGCGCAATACCCGAGACGCCCATCGCCCCTATCAAGATACTAGCATCCATCTCTCATCCCCCGTTTCTCTCTCTGATTCATTCGTCATATGCCCGATCAGCTTCCGATCTTAAGCGCCGCCTGCACCATGCTCTTGCTCGCATTAAACGCTGTCGTGTTGGCCTCGTACGCCCTTGTGGCATCAATCAGGTTCGTCATCTCTGTGACCGTATTTACGTTCGGGCGCCAAACATACCCATTCTCATCCGCATCCGGGTGAGCCGGATCGTACTCCATCACAAAATCCGTCTCCGTATCCTCCGCCACCGCATTCACCTTTACTCCGTTTCCGACTGCCCGCGCCCGCGCGGACTCGTAATAGCGGCTGAACGGTGTCAAATCCCGCTCCGCGAAAGTCACAACCTTGCGCCTATACGGTGTCCCGTCCTCCGTGCGCGTCGTATTTACATTTGCGACATTCTGCGCTATGGTATCGATCCGGAAACGCTCCGCTGTCATACCGCTCGCACTGATATCAAACGCCTGAAATAATCCCATATGCTACCTCCTATTTTAACACCGTCTTCATACGGCTAAATTCTTCATTCATTGCTGTTGTGAGCAGTTCGTACCGCAGCTGCTCGGATGCGAGCTCCACCTGCTCGCGGTCCACATCCACGTTGTTTCGATCCAACCGATAAGAATAGTTGCCCGCGTCCGTGTAAGATGAGACACTCAGTCCGCTGAGATCTCCATTCAGTCCGCGCACCTTCTTGTCAAGCGATGTAAACTTCGACCTCCCAAGCTCCCGCTCAAGCGCCGACTGAAAGTCAACCTCCAGTCTCTTGTATCTAGGCGTGTCGACATTTGCAATATTATTCGCAATCGCACTCTCACGCATCCAGCTGGCATCTGCCGCCTTGTCCATGATATTGATGTAGTCAAATGCGTTCGTCGTAATCATACCGCATCCCCCTTTACCTATCCATAATTTTACAAATTCTCTACTTTATTATAAGGTAAATGACAAAAAAAGCAAGTGGGGTTTTTCACGATTTTTCATTTTTTTACATAATGTTGTAGATTTTTGTCATTTCCTGTACTAGATATGCTCAAAAAAAGAGCTGATGCAAAATTTATGTCAGCATTTTGCATCAGCCCAAAAATCATTTAATTTTTCTGATTCTGCTTTTTAATCCGCTCAAGCTCATCAAACACCACATCGTTTAGCACTTTAATGTAGGTTCCCTTCATCCCCGAGGATCTCGACTCGATGACTCCCGCGCTCTCAAACTTGCGCAGTGCGTTCACAATCACTGATCGCGTGATTCCCACGCGGTCTGCAATCTTGCTCGCCACAAGGATGCCCTCCCTGCCGTCCATCTCGTCAAAGATGTGCGTGATTGCCTCCAGCTCCGAGAAGGAAAGTGTGCTGATTGCCGATTTGACAATCTGCACCTTTCTGGTCTCCTCCGCATTTTCCTCATTGACAGAGCGCATCATCTCAAGCCCTACCACGGTGGTCCCATACTCGCTGAGTATGATATCGTCAATGTCATACTGCCTGTCCTGCCGATATACGAACAAGGTGCCAAGGCGTTCCCCCGCAATGTCGATCGGTGTGATAATTGCGGTGTACTTCTTGACGTCCTCGACGAAACCAAGCGTCTCAAGATTTACATTTTCCTTGGTCGAGAGAATCCCAAGCAGCCTCTCGTTGAGGATGGAGTCAATGAATCCGCCCACCTCGTCCACAATCAGCTCCTGAATTTCCCCCACTCCTTTGCAGACACCGGTTCCCAGCACCTTGCCCTTCCTGCTGATCACAAGAATATTGGATTCCAAAATCTCTTTTAACACATCGCAAATATCATTGAACACGACCTTAGATGAGTTGTTGTTGTGCAGTAATTTATTAATCTTTCTAGTTTTGTCCAACAATTGAACACTCATACTTACGCCTCCTATATGATTTGGAAAAAGTTTCATTATGCTCAATATTTTACCATGCTAATTCTGAAAATTCAACATCCCCGGCGGATTTATCCTCGCTTTTTTAGCGATTCCCCGCCATTTTCTACGTGTTTGGACTCCGTCAGATATCCGCACTGCGCGTCGGCACAGGCAATTTTGTTCCCCTTGATGACCATATAGCCACCGCACTTCGGACATTTTTCTTCCACAGGTCTCGACCAGCTCATGAAATCGCACTCCGGATTGTCCTCACATCCAAAATACTTTCTGCCCTTCTTCGTCTTTCGGGAAACGATCTCCTTGCCACATTTGGGACAGGATACTCCAATTTTTTCGAGGTATGGTTTCGTGTTCCTGCACTCCGGGAATCCCGGGCAGGCGAGGAATTTGCCGTGTGGTCCGTACTTGATCACCATGTTGCGCCCGCACAACTCACAGACCTCATCCGAGACCTCATCCTCAATCTTGACTTTCTCCAGCTCCTTTTGCGCAACCTCAACCGCCGCTGCAAGATCCGGGAAAAAATTGCGCACGACCGTCTTCCAACTGACCTCCCCCTCGCCGACACGATCCAGCAGAGATTCCATATTTGCGGTGAAATGCTCATCCACAATGCTCCCGAAGGACTCTTTCATAATCTGGTTGACAACCTCCCCCAGCTCTGTCACATACAGGTTCTTCGCCTCCTTGACGATGTAGCGCCTTCCCAGAAGTGTCGTGATCGTCGGGGAGTAGGTGCTCGGCCGCCCGATGCCAAGCTCCTCGAGCGCCTTCACCAGAGAGGCCTCCGTGTAATGTGCGGGCGGCTGTGTGAAATGCTGCTTCTCATCGAACTCCTTTAAGGAGAGTTCCGTTTGCTCGTCGATGCTCTTAAGCAGCACATTGTTCTCCTCCTTCTCATCCTCCTCGCTGGTGTAGACCGACATGAAACCCGGTGCGGACAGCTTGGATGCCGACACGGTAAAACGGTATGTCCCCGCCCCGATTCTGACATTTGTGGTCTCGTAGACCGCGGGCGCCATCCGACTCGCCGCAAACCGTTTCCAAATGAGCTGGTACAGGCGGAATTGATCTCTCGAGAGCGACTCCTTCACCAGCGCCGGGGTGCGGTTGATATCGGATGGCCGGATCGCCTCGTGGGCATCCTGTATCTTGGCTCCGCCCTTCTTTGAAGACGCCTGCGTCGCGACGAACTCCTCACCGTAGACCTCCCTGATGTACGCTCTCGCCTGCGCGTCCGCCTCCTCGGAGATGCGCACGGAGTCAGTTCTAAGATAAGTGATGATACCGACGGTTCCCTGCCCCTTAATATCCACACCCTCGTACAGCTGCTGCGCGATGCGCATCGTCTTCGAGATCGGGAAATTAAGTGCCTTGGAAGCCTCCTGCTGCAGAGTGCTCGTGGTAAACGGCAGGGGGGCCTTCTTTGTGCGCTCCCCTTTTTTCACCTCGAGCACAGCAAACTTCTCCCCGCGCACCGCCTCCGTGATGCGCTCCATCTCCTCCTTTGACGCGATCGCGCGCCTGCCGTTCTCATCGCCGTGGAACTTGGCAATCAGAGGCTTCCTCTCCCCGTGGATGGCGAGCGTGGCGTCAAGCGTCCAGTATTCCTCCGGGATAAAAGCGCCGATCTCCTCCTCCCTGTCGCAGATGATGCGAAGCGCGACGGACTGGACGCGCCCGGCACTTAAGCCCCGCTTCACCTTCGCCCCGAGCACCGGGCTGATCTCGTATGCCACCACGCGGTCTAGGGTGTACGTTG
>CAJLGN010000210.1 GCA_905206195.1 uncultured Roseburia sp. | reverse complement strand
GTTTGATGAACCAATTATTAATAGGTATAGTAAAGGATCGAAACGAGTGATGCAGAAGGCGTCCACCAACTACGGGCAATTATATGCTGGGCTTGTCCTTGTCATGCTCCCGACGCTGATACTTTATATGCTGGTGCAGAAGCGGCTGACGCAGGGAATGAGCCTTGGCGGTTTGAAGGGATAGGAGGAAGAGATGGGAAAAATAAGGTGTATGTTAGGCACTGTTCTCTTTGCCGTTTTCCTGGGGGTAGTCATCTGGGGGCAAAGACAGGTGGGTTACGGCAATTTAGCTGCGATGTTGGCAGGTCTGATCGGTCTGCTGGCTCTGCTGTATTGCTACAATAAAAAGTATAGATAGGAAAGGTGAAGAATTGTGAAAGAGCATACCAGAGGAAGAGTTACCATTCCCACGGATGTTGATGTGGTGCGGGAAACATTGGAGCTTGTGGAGCGCTGGGGGGCAGATGCCATCCGCGACTGTGACGGGACAGAGTACCCAAAAGAGCTGAGAGATGTAGGTGCAAAAGTATATTCTACCTACTACACAACACGAAAAGATAATGATTGGGCGAGGGAGAATCCGGATGAGATTCAGCAGATGTACATTATGACGCCGTTTTGCACGGCACTGGGGGGAGATTTGTCGATTCATCTGATGGATCACCTGTATCCGGATATGCTGAAAGTAAATGATCATGACGACATAAAAAGATGGTGGGAGGTTATTGACCGCACGACCGGGGAGGTTGTTCCCGCATCCGATTGGAGCTATGACAAAAATACGGGGGATGTCACCGTAAGCTCTGCCCGGGAATTTCACGATTACACCGTGAGCTTTTTGGCTTACATCATGTGGGACCCTGTGCATATGTACAATGCGGTGACAAACGGGTGGACTGATTTTGACAAGCAGATTACCTTTGATGTGCGCCAGCCTAAGACACGTGCGTATTCTATGCAGAGACTGCGCAGGTACATAGCGGATAACCCCCATGTTGATGTGATCCGCTACACCACTTTTTTTCACCAGTTTACGCTGATTTTTGACGAGCTGGCGAGAGAGAAATATGTGGACTGGTATGGATATTCTGCATCGGTGAGTCCTTATATTTTAGAGCAGTTTGAGCGGGAGGTGGGGTATCCGTTCCGCCCGGAATTTATCATCGATCAGGGCTATATGAATAATACCTACCGGATTCCCTCCAAGGAATTCCGCGATTTCCAGGCATTTCAGAGAAGGGAAGTGACTAGGCTCGCGAAGGAGATGGTAGATATTACCCACGAGTGCGGGAAGGAGGCCATGATGTTTTTGGGTGATCACTGGATCGGAATGGAGCCCTTCATGGACGAGTTCCAGAGTGTCGGTCTGGATGCGGTGGTGGGAAGTGTGGGAAACGGGGCTACGCTTCAGCTGATCAGTGAAAACGAAGGGGTAAAATATACGGAGGGAAGACTTCTGCCGTACTTTTTCCCGGATACCTTCCACGAGGGAGGAGATCCGGTGAAGGAGGCAAAGATAAACTGGGTGACGGCGAGACGCGCCATCCTGCGCAAGCCGATTGATCGCATCGGATACGGCGGATATTTGAAGCTCGCGATGGAATTCCCGGAGTTTGTCGATTATGTGGAGAGCGTCTGCCGGGAATTTCGCACCCTGTATGACAACATCAAAGGGACCACGCCGTATTGTGTCAAAAAGGTTGCAGTCTTAAATTGCTGGGGCAAAATGCGCGCGTGGGGCAATCATATGGTACACCACGCGATTTACTATAAGCAGAACTATTCTTACGCGGGAATTATTGAGGCGCTCAGCGGCGCGCCGTTTGACGTTCGGTTTATCAGCTTTGATGATATACGAAATACACCGGAGATTCTGAGCGACATAGATGTGATTTTGAATGTGGGGGATGCGGACACGGCGCATTCCGGCGGGGAGAACTGGACGGATGAGGCGATTCTCACCGCGATCAAGCGGTTTATCTATAACGGAGGGGGCTTCATCGGGGTCGGCGAGCCGGCGGCTCACCAGCATGAGGGGCACTTCTTTCAGCTCGCGACGGCGATGGGGGTTGAGAGGGAGAACGGCTTCACGCTGAATGTGGATAAATATAACTGGGAAGAGCACGAGCACTTTATCACGGAGGACTGCGGTGCAGACATTGATTTCGGCGAGGGCAAGAAGGGGATCTACGCCTACGAGGGCACGACAATCCTGCGTCAGATCGAGCGGGAAGTACAGCTTGCGGTGCGAGATTTCGGGGACGGGCGCTGCGTCTATATCAGCGGATTGCCGTACAGCTTCGAGAACAGCCGTCTGTTATACCGGGCGATTCTCTGGTCCTCCCACGACGAGGGGAATCTGCACAAGTGGTTCAGCACGAATTACAATGTGGAGGTACACGCGTATGTGAAGAACGGAAGATACTGTGTGGTAAACAATACCTATGAGCCGCAGAGCACAACGGTATATAGGGGCGATGGAACAAGCTTTGCACTGGAACTTGCGGCGAACGGAATTTATTGGTATGAGATTTGAGTCATGAGATTGTGCCGGGGTGGAACATGTTTTCCGCCCCGGTTTTTGTGTCTTTGGATGTGGCTCCCTGTAACTACAGAAGTTATATTTGTTTTGCGGATGGGCAGTCGCCATCGCAGGCCCAGGGGGCAGTCGGTGGGTAGTCTCTGCCGGGAATCAGTGTCCGCCCGTCGGTAAATCCCTCCCTCCTGCCGGAGAGAACCTGGATCAGACAGTCGCGCAGCGTCCGAATCCGCTCCTGGCAGTCGCTGCGGTGGATGAGGTCCGTGCACTCGTGGGGATCATCCGCGAGACGGAAATACTGCTCCTGGCCGGTCGCAGAATGCCAGATGTATTTGTCGGTCTCCGTCGCGATCCAGTGGTTGGAGAAGTCGCCGTAGGAGTGCTCTCCGTGCAGCCACGAGCGAATGCTCTGCGAGAAGCCGCGAGCCAGTGGCAGAAGGCTTTTGCCGTCCACGGTATCCGGGATGGGGGCGCCTGCAATGGACAGAAGCGTGGGCATGACATCCCGCAATTCCACAACCCCGTGGCAGGTGGTGTGTGCGGGGAGATCGGCGCGCGTATTTTTCCCGGCGGCGAGCAGGAGTGGAATGTGGCAGCTCCCCTCGTAGGGGCGGGATTTGCGGAACATGTGATGGTCGCAGAGCTCCTCTCCGTGGTCGGAGGTAAAAAGTATGACGGTGTCATCGTAAACTTCCTGCTCGATGAGCGCCATGATCAGACGGCCGATCTGATGGTCCAGGTGCGTGATGCAGGCGTAATATCCGATTTGGGTCTGGCGGATCAGCTCTTCGTCGAGAGGGCCCGTCTTTGCATCAAAAATACGGCCGTCGCGCAGCAGGAACTCGTCTGTCGCCCAGTCGCCGACGAAAGGAGGGCGAAGATTTTTGCCGCTGTACAAATTGAAATAGTGCGCCGGGGCATCAAAGGGCGGGTGCGGGCGCAGATAGGAGGTCATGAGAAAGAATGGTCTTCCAGGTTCGCGTCTCCTCAAAAAATCCAGGCTTCGGTCTGTGACCCAATTTGTGGGGTGATATTTTTCCTCGTATATCCAGGGGCGCGCCACATAGCTGTTACAGTCGATGCCTGTGTCTGTGACATCCGCAGAGACGCCGAGCTCCTGCTTGAGCCAGTAAAAGTAGTCGTCGGCGACAAACTGAGATTCGCGATACGGGACGCTTCCGTATCTGGCTGCGTGGAGATAGCCGTCGTGCAGATCCACGTTGTGGAAGCCGAGGTAATTGCGGAGCGGGTGTACGTG
>CAJLGN010000209.1 GCA_905206195.1 uncultured Roseburia sp. | reverse complement strand
GGCTGAAACCCCACCAGCTTTAGCAGGGTCACGTCCTGAATCACATGGCGCTTTAACTCCTCGTCCACCATCGCACTTCCACCGTATTTGACCACAATAATCTTGCGGTTAAAACGCTGAATATACGGCAATGCCTCGATTAAAACCTCAGCCTTTGCGAGCAGCTCCTGCATCTTTTTCTCGTCCATTTTCCGAAATCTCCCTCATGAGCGGTAATCCGCGTTAATTTTCACATAATCACAGGTCAAATCGCAGCCCCACGCGGTGGCCTCCCCCGTCCCCATCTTCACATCAGCGGTGGCCTTCACTGCGGGCGCAGAGAGAATCTTCGTCGCCTCCTCCTCACTGTAGTCCACCGCGACACCGTCGCGGATCAGCTGAATCTTTCCCGCACGGCTCTCAAAGAACAAATCCACTTTCTCCGGATCAAACTGCGCACCGGAGTACCCCATCGCGCAGAGAATCCGCCCCCAGTTTGCATCGTGCCCGTAGATTGCAGCTTTGGTGAGGCTGGACGTGATGACCGATTTCGCGAGCACTTTCGCCTGATCTTTTGACTCTGCCCCAACAACCTGTACCTCAAAGAGCGCTGTCGCCCCCTCACCGTCCCCCGCCATCATTTTGGCCAGCGCCGTGTTGACCAAATGCAGCGCCGCACAAAATCTCTCGTAATCCTCATTTTTCTCCGTGATCGCAGGATTGCCCGCCAGCCCATTTGCCAGGAGGAGGCAGGTATCGTTTGTGGAAGTGTCCCCGTCGACAGAAACCATGTTGTAGGTGTCCTCCACATCTTCCCGAAGCGCCTCCTGAAGAAGTTCCTGCGCAATCGCCGCGTCCGTCGTCACAAAACTTAACATGGTGCACATATCCGGGTGAATCATACCGGAACCTTTGCACATGCCGCCCACGGTCACGGTCTTACCTCCGAGTTCCACCTCCACCGCAGCCTCCTTCTCGTGCGTGTCCGTCGTCATGATCGCACAAGCCGCGTCATGTCCGCTCTCCAGATCTCCTGCGAGCTTTGGAACCATCACCTCGATTCCGGCACAGATGCGATCGATCGGAAGCTGCATGCCGATGACCCCGGTGGATGCCACAAGCACCTGCTCCGCCGGCACATGCATTTTCTCGCCGACTTTCTCCGCCGCAGCCACACAGTAACCCATGCCCTCATCCCCGGTACAGGCATTTGCAATTTCGGAGTTGATGACAACCGCCTGGGCTGATTTGCCCTCGTATACCACCTTCTGATCCCATTTGACCGGAGCCGCTTTCACGATATTTTTTGTGAAGGTGCCCGCCACCGCGCACGGTGCCTCGCTGAAAATCAGCGCCATATCAGCGCGGTTTTTATACTTGATCCCCGCCGCGGTGCCCGCTGCCAGAAACCCTTTCGCCGCGGTCACGCCGCCTTTGACCTGCCTCATATCAAGATTCTTCCTCTCCATTGCACTCTCCTTCCTCGGATTACGGATTGTACGCTGTGACGTTATCCTCGTTCGTCACACACTCATAGTATTTCACATCCTCCCGCAATGTCCACCCAAGACTCTGCCAGAAGCGGTTTCCCACCTCATTTTTACGGAACGCAATCAAATTGATCTTATTGATGCCCTCCGCCTTGAGCGCCGCCACACAGGACTTCACCAGCGCCTGCCCGACGCCGTGCTTGCGGTGTGCCTCGTGCACACACACGTGGTAGAGGCTTCCTCTCCTCCCGTCGTGCCCGCAGAGAATGGCACCGATCATTTTCCCGTCCGCGAAAGCCGCCATGCTCGTTTGTGGATTTCTTCTGATAAACCGCTCAACGCCCTCCCTGGAATCGTCGATGCTGCGGATTCCAAAACCGGAAATCCCCATCCAAAGATTATGTACTTCGTCAAAATCATCCGCCGCCATAACGCGGATCATAAAATTCTGTTCCTTCATGATCTCATCTCTTTTCCGCTCCGATTCGACTTCCCCCTCCGGTTGGGAAGCCACACTCCACAAGCGCAGATGCCGCTGGACTCTAAGCCTGTTCTTCGGCCATATCCGCCAATTTTAAATGTGTACTTCCACTCACTCAAAAATGTATCCAGCATCAGCTTTCGATTGCATTGTCTCATCTCTTTCTCCCTCTGATCCATTGCGATTCTCCCTTCCCCCATCCATTCTAATTTTTGATTGTTTTGTTTTTCACTGTGTTTACGGGAACAAAGGCACCAGATTCAGCCCCTCCGCCTCGTCAAATCCAAACATCAAATTCATATTCTGCACCGCCTGCCCAGCAGCTCCCTTGACCAGATTATCGAGCGCGCCCATCATAATGATTCTTCCTGTCCGCGCGTCCAGCCGAAACCCGATATCGACATAATTGCTGCCCTGCACCCACCTTGTCTCGGGGCATACATCTTTTTCCAGCACGCGGACAAAATACTCATCTGCATAATATCTGTCATAAACCGCCTGAATCTCCTCATAAGCCGGGAGACTCCCATCCGGATTGTTCACAAGGGACGCATACTCCGTCGCAAGGATGCCCCGGTTCATCGGAACCAGATGCGGGGTAAAATTCACAGACACCGGTCTTCCCGCTGCATAGCCAAGCTGCTCCTCAATCTCCGGCGTATGTCTGTGATTTGCAACACCGTATGCTTTCATATTCTCGTTGACCTCACAGAAGAGATTCGGCAGTTTCGCGCTCCGCCCCGCGCCCGAGGTTCCCGACTTCGCATCGATAATCAACGTGTCCGGATCAACCAGTCCCTCGCGCACGAGGGGGTACGCCGCCAGAATCGAGCAGGTGGTATAGCAGCCGGGATTTGCGATCAGCCGTGCCCGCCTCACCCTTTCGCGGTTAATCTCACACAGACCGTAGACTGCTTCCCCTAAAAACTGCGGACTTTTATGTCTGATCTTATACCACTCCTCATACACAGACACATCCTTGATGCGGAAATCTGCTGAGAGATCAATAATTTTTACTCTGGAAAGAAGCTCCTCATGCAGCACGCCAGCCAGAAATCCCTGCGGTGTCGCGGTAAAGATCACATCCACCTGATCTGCGAGCGCTTCCATATTGTCGTCCATGCAGACCGCATCCACGATCTGAAACATATTCCGGTACACGGCCTGATATTTCTGATCAATATAGCTTTTCGAACCGTACCATTTGATCTCCACCTCTTTGTGTCCCAGCAAAAGCCTCGTCAGCTCATTTCCCGCATATCCAGTCGCCCCGATCATCCCTGCTTTTATCATCACCGCTCACCTCTCTTTTTCCCTCTGTACTTCTATATTAGTATACTTCACTCCCGCAGTAAAGCCGTTTCTTTGATATTACCAAAATATGTATGCATGATTATACATCCGTTTTTAAATTTATGCAAGGTCTATTTTTCTTCATTTTCACGCTCACACGCTTCTTAACAATCAGTTTTTTAGGCAAATTTTAATCTACACTCTGCACCGCAGTCTCACAACCACATCATCTTTTTTCGCGAAAACGAATATTTATTTGTAAAATATGCATATTTTCTCTCTTGCCTTTCTCCCGCAATTGTTGTATATTGATTCTAAAGCTGCCTCCGACGAGAGCTGGATTCTTTATCTGATTTTTCCACTGTGCTCTCTGTCACCCGGCAAGTGATCAGTCGAAAACTGAACTGCAACCATAATCACGCACAGAAAGGATAGGTCCCATGAAAGAAAAAGTAATTTTAGCCTACTCCGGCGGACTCGACACAACCGCCATCATCCCCTGGTTGAAGGAAAACTATGATTACGAAGTGATCTGCTGCTGCATCGACTGCGGCCAGGAGGAGGAGTTGGACGGTCT
>CAJLGN010000208.1 GCA_905206195.1 uncultured Roseburia sp. | reverse complement strand
CTCCGGTCTGTGCAACCTTTATGATACCGCCCATACCCAGAATTGGCGCGTACGCTATCATTCTTATCAGAATTGCAGACACCATCTGAATCTGCTGTATATCGTTCGTGCTTCGCGTAATCAGAGATGCCGTGGAAAAGCGATCCATCTCCGCGTTGGAAAACCCCACCACCTTTTGAAAGATATTCCCTCTCAAATCACGCCCGATTCCGGCGCCGATCCGCGCGCCGATAAAGCCGACCAGCACGACGGATACCCCCATGAGAAGCGACATACCCACCATCTTTAAGCCTGCGCTCCACAGATAGGAAGTCTGTATTTTTTGAACATCGATTCCAGCCTCCTCATCACATCTCACGGCATAGGCCATCCCCATGGATTTTACCATAGAGCTTCCCATCGTATCGATGGTTGCTCCAATCTCCTCGCGCATGGAGAGTATCTGCTCTCTGTCGAGCTGACCGGAAGCCTGCATAACCTTGAAAAGCTGCCGCATATCGACGCAGGTGACCGTGGCTGTATTTCCGCTGGCATCCTTCACCTCTTTTTCAAAGGTAACAAGCTCAGCGCCCATGGCCGCTCCAATCTGCTCTATGGACATCTCCTCTAACATCTTCACGTCCATTCCTGACTGCTCCGCGATACTTCTGCGGAAGGTCTCCGCATCGATCGCGGACATCTGGTAGTTCATCAGCAGCGGAAGTGCGAGATCGTCATCCAGTGCAGTCAACTCCTCCCTGTTCTCCACCGTTCGCTTGTAGATGTCTCCATCCCTCTCAAAGCTGTCCTCCCAGATTGAGATTTCCTCCTCTGTCATGAGAAGCTTTGCCGTCTCAAACTCGTCCGCCGTAATTGCCTCCGGCACCATATGTTCCACACCGCTGTTCATGATCCCGATATCTATGATATCCGACGTGTAAGCGGGCAGAGACAAATCGCACCACGCCTGCACCAGCAGCAACAGCAGCACGATGATCAATGATTTCCAATACGGAACCATATTTTTAAAAATCTTACCCATAAGATTCTCCTTTCGTCATCCTCGTCTTTATTCTTCTTTGTTTTCTTCCTTCTTCCGCTGACTTATCCGCTCAATTTCCTCTTTCGCCACCTGATACAGTTTCTCCAGATATGCGACCAGCCTTCTCATATCCTCCTCCGTCATCTGTGCGATCACCGCACCGGAGAATTCTCGCATCGTCCGCTCAATTTCCCCGCACTCTCTTTCCCCGCGATCCGTGAGCACGACATAAGTGTTTCTACGGTCAGACGTATTGACCTTCCTCTCAATATAACCGGCATCCTCCAGACTCTTTAATGTCCTCGAGACCGCCGACATCTTGGCCCGCATTTTTTCTGCCAGCTGCGACACCGTCACAGCTTCGTCATATCTTCGATTATAATGTCCAATCTCCATCAATGTCATGCCGTCAGTCCTTGTCATCTCGGGAAACATATCGGCAATTCTCAGCTTGTGTAACTGATTCACTGCCGTAAAAATCTTACTCTGCAGGTCCTCCATTCATTCCACCACCTTGCTAATAATTAACTATGTTATCTATTATTGCCGTCAAATATTAACACAGGGAAACGCTATCGTCAAGCGATCTCCCTGTGTTTATATTTTTTTTAGAATTATCATATGAAGTTTTATGATTCCCCTCCATTACTCTTATGAATCGCATCCAGAATTCCAAGCAGCGTATTCATCTCGTATTGTCCAGGAGCACTGGATCTCTCGTGCACCCCAAAGGTCACGCAGGAGCCAAAGGTCTCCCCGCAGAGCCTGCTCGTGTTGCCAAGCTTCCCCATCGACATCGTGATGATAGGCGTACCTGGATACTCCTCAGAAAAATCTGATGTAACCCGCAGGAGGGCAAGCACATCCGCACGGTTTTTAGGCATCGCTGCAAGTTTTACGATATCAGCACCGCCGGCACACATTTGTTCCAGGAGCATCCGCATGACCTCCTTCTGCGGCGTCCCCTCAAAATCATGGTGGGACGCGATGACACGGATCCCCTTCTCCCTAAGCGCTTTTATCTTCCTCGCCGGGTGCATCTCCTCAAAGTATTCTACATCCACGAGGTCCACGCAGCCTGACTCCGCCGCGAGGTCATGAAGATTTGCAAGTGTCTCCGCATCAACCTCCGCCTCTCCACCCTGCTTTTTTGTCCGAAAAGTGTACAAAAACAATTTGTCACCCATCACAGGGGCTGCCGCCTCCAAGACCTCCCGAATCGCATTGCAGTCATCAAACGCCTCAAACGCATCCACACGCCACTCGATCATATCCGCCCTGCTCTGTCCCAGATAAGCAATCTCCCGGATGACTTCCTCACTGGAAGACTCCATCACCGGCACGCACACGAGTGGTCTTCCTCGCCCGATGGTTCTGTTTTTGATCCTTAATTCCTTCATATGTGCTCCCCTTCCCGCGTCCGGCCAGCTGAGAATCCACTCTCCACATCTGCCTCTTTATTTTGTGGTCCCTCCATATTTTATCTCATCCTGAATAAATATGCAAATATTTGACATCCATTGCCATATCCTTTAAGATAATTTCTGACCCCTATTCAACCTAAATTTTATGGAGGCAAACATGAGCTTTACATTTTTAAAGGAATTGCCGTCACCGGCAGAGATCAAGCAGAATTTTCCGCTCTCCGCCAATCTTATGGCGTTAAAAAAAGAGCGTGATGCTGCCATCAGCTCCGTCATCACCGGGAAAGATGACCGTTTTCTCGTCATCATCGGTCCCTGCTCCGCGGACAATGAAGATTCCGTCTGCGACTATGTCAGCCGCCTGACTTTCATCCAGGAGAAAGTTGCCGACAAGCTGATCATTATCCCGCGCATATACACAAACAAGCCCCGCACCACGGGCGAAGGTTACAAGGGAATCGCCTCGCAGCCAGACCCTGAAAAAGCTCCCGATATGGTGGAGGGTCTGATCGCCATGCGCAAGATGCACATACGCGCGATTGAGGAGAGTGGTCTAACCTGTGCAGACGAGATGCTCTACCCCGAAAACTGGGGCTATGTGGAGGATTTGCTCTCCTATGTCGCGATTGGCGCGCGGTCTGTGGAGGATCAGCAGCACCGCCTGACCGTCAGCGGTTTCGATATCGCTTCCGGCATGAAAAATCCAACCAGTGGCGATTTTGCAGTCATGCTCAACTCCGTCTATGCCGCACAGCACCCGCACCACTTTGTGTACCGCGGATATGAGGTGGAAACCACCGGAAATCCGCTCACCCATGTCGTGCTCCGCGGCGCAGTCAGCAAACATGGCAACAGCACGCAGAACTATCACTACGAAGATCTCATCCGTCTCTGCGAGATGTACGATAAGATGGATCTTTTCAATCCCACCGCTGTGGTCGACGTCAATCACTCGAACTCCGCCAAACAGTTCAAAGAGCAGATCCGCATTGTGAAGGAGGTCATGCACAATCGTGAGGTATCTTCCGAGATTCATCGCATGGTAAAAGGTGTGATGATCGAGAGCTATCTGGAGGAGGGATGCCAGAAAATCGGCGACCACATCTACGGCAAATCTATCACAGATCCGTGCCTCGGATGGACCGATTCCGAAAAGCTCCTTTACACGATCGCAGATATGTGTTAGACAGAACGACAAACATCTCCCCACACAAGCAAAAAGGATGTCCCGAAACTGTGAGAACAAACAATCACTGTCTCGGAACATCCTTGTTATGTATATCTACCCGCGCGGATGTGCCTTCACATAAACTTCCCGCATCTGCTTCTGTTCGACTCCACCGGCGGCGACCGCCAGAATACCCCAATGCCCGCCGTCACCGC
>CAJLGN010000207.1 GCA_905206195.1 uncultured Roseburia sp. | reverse complement strand
TGCGAGGCATTGAAACATCAGGTGGATAAGCTCATACACACCTCCAATCTTTATTATAATACACCGATTGTGAGCGCGGCCAAAAGAGTGTTAAAAGCAAGCGGCATGGATCGGGTATTTTTTACGAACAGTGGCACGGAGGCGGTGGAGGGGGCGATCAAGGCGGCCAAAAAATATGCGTACATCAGAGATGGATGTGCGGGGCACGAGATCATCGCTATGAACCGCTCTTTTCACGGCAGAAGCATCGGCGCGCTTTCTGTGACGGGGAACTGGCATTACAGAGAACCGTTTGCCCCATTGCTCCCGGGAGTGAAATTTGCTGAATTTAATCAATTAGACAGCGTAAAAGCTTTGATTAATGAGAGAACCTGTGCTATTATTTTGGAGACAATACAAGGCGAGGGTGGAATCTATCCGGCAGAGCACGAATTTTTGGAGGGCGTGCGCGCGCTCTGTGACGAGCATGACGCACTTTTGATCCTGGATGAGATTCAGTGCGGCATGGGGAGATGCGGTGCGATGTTCGCATGGCAGCTCTATGATGTGAAACCGGATATTATGACGAGCGCGAAGGCGCTCGGCTGCGGCGTTCCGGTCGGTGCATTTTTGATGACGGAGCGGGTGGCGGCGAAGTCGCTTGCGCCCGGTGATCACGGCACGACCTACGGGGGCAATCCATTTGTTGGCGCGGCCGTGGACAAGGTATTGGAGCTGATGGAGCGGGACGCTATCATTTCTCATGTAAAAAAGATAGCGCTGTATTTTGAAACGCAGCTGGATGCACTTGTGGAGGAGTACGATTTCCTGGTAGCCAGACGGGGCGTGGGACTGATGCAGGGGCTGGTGTGCGCAAAGCTGGCCGATCAGATCGCGGCTGCAGCGCTGGAACAGGGGCTGATTGTCATCACTGCGGGGACGGATGTGCTTCGTTTTGTACCACCGCTGATTATCGAGGAGACACATGTGGACGAGATGATCGCAAAATTGCGCGTTGTTTTTGAGGAGATGTGAAAGTTTCGCAATAAAATATCATAAGTTTAAGGAAGTAAAAATGGGAGCATTGCAAAAGAAAATAGTATTGGTGGCACTGGTTTTTGTATGTTTGATTTTGGGGATAATTTTGGCCGGAAAAGGAGGTCTCTTAAGCGGGGGATCGGACATTTCCCCAAGCGTGGATGCTGTTTCTAAGGAGGGGCAGAAAGCCCCTGTGAGCGCAGCGTACCGGGAGACGTCTGCGGATGTTGTATTCTGGTATGAGGACGCGTCCTACCAATCCTTTTTTGAGACGGCAGCAGCGCTGTATTTTGAGAAGACGGGAATTAAGGTGGCGGTCGAGTGCCGGGATACGATCGACTATCTGGGAGATATCTACGATGCGACCATGCGGGATCAGAGGTTCCCGGATGTGTATCTGCTTCCGGGGGACAGTTTGGAGCAGGCATACCTCTACGGGCTTGTCGCTGAGAATGAAAAGGGGGTTGCCGGCGCAGATGTGCTGCCCAATGCAGTTGCGGCGAGCACTTACGAGGGGAAGCTTTTGGGGTACCCACTGAGCTTTAATACCTGTGTCTTTATTTTTCAGTCGGACTATTTTGGAGACGCGCCACAATCCCTGCAATCCATCATCGATTACTCCAATCAGAACGATCAGCAGGAGAATGTGGAGTTTTTGATGGAGTGGGATGTCAACGATGCATTTTACGATTTTCCGTTTATTTCCAACAGCGTCACTTTCGAAAAAGCCGAGTCGGGGAGCACGAACGTGATCTACAACGAGGAATTGTACCAGCAGGATCTAGAATATTTTGAGCAGATTCTGGTATCTTTCTCCGTGGATGCCGAGAAGGTGACAGAAGATCGGATTGTGCAGAATTTTAAGGCGGGGAGGACGCTGTCGGCAATCATCGATACGGATTCTTTGCACAAGCTGGAGGGATACAGCTATTCGCTCATGAAGATGCCAAATCTAAGTGACACGCTGACGGCCTCCTCCTGTGCCACAACAGATTTGCTGGTGGTCAACGACTTTTCCCCAAAAGGGAGGGCAGCGTCCGATTTTGCACATTTTGCAACGGTTGCGATGGCGGATCGCCTGTACGGAATGACCGGACATTTCTCAGTGATACCGAGGGAGGAGGAAACATGGGTGGATCAGGTCGCTTACGATGCTTACGGGTCGGCAGTTTTGGTCCCGAGCTCCCAGGATACCCGGAATTTCTGGGTAGAATTGGAAGAAACAATTTCGAGATATTTCTGAAATGCCCTTGTAATAATCCAAAAATTTCGTTAGAATAGGCGTAGTGGGCATTGAGGGCTCCTTTATTCTGTGAGGTTTAGAAGACAGAAGAAGGAGAATGTTTATGAAGCAAAAGGCAACAGTGATTTTCCTGTTATTGCTCCTGCTCATTTTGCAGGCAGGCTGCGGTGCGGAGGACACAGTGTATTTGGAGCGGGAGGAGACCGGCGGGAGAGAACTGCCGCAGGGCAGTGCAGAACGACCTGTGGACTCCGCGAGCGGAGGCACTCCGGAGGAAGGTGTGACAGAGCTATCCGGGGAGTCATTGGACGCGGCGTACACCGGTGGGGAAGCCTGCTATGTGTATGTGTGCGGTGCGGTGTCTGTCCCGGGCGTTTATGCGCTGCCGGCGGGGAGCAGAGTCTATGAGGCTGTGCAGATGGCGGGTGGATTGACGGAAAACGCAGATCTTACATCTGTCAATCAGGCGGAGATGGTCCAGGACGGACAGATGGTCTATATCCCCACGGCGGAGGAGATGCCGCATATAATGGGAGGCAGTGCGGGGCAGATGGAGGAGAGCGAAGCGGACGGGAAGGTGAATCTGAACACGGCCTCTCTGGACGAGTTGATGACGCTCTCCGGGATCGGTCAGGCGAAAGCCCGGGATATTCTGGCGTACCGGCAGAAGCACGGAGATTTTTCCAGTGTGGAGGAGATTACGAAGGTAGCGGGTATCAAAGAGGGCTTATATGACCGCATAAAAGATGATATAAAGGTGAAGTGAAAATGGCAAAAAAGGTGCTTGTTGTAGATGATGAAAAATTAATCGTAAAGGGAATCCGGTTCAGCTTGGAGCAGGACGGGATGGAGGTACACTGCGCGTATGACGGGGAGGAGGCTCTGAAGCTGGCGACGGAGAATTCCTACGATATGATTCTCCTCGATATCATGTTGCCGAAGATGGACGGATTTGAGGTGTGCCAGCATATCCGGGAGTTTTCTAATATGCCGATTGTCATGCTCACGGCAAAGGGGGATGACATGGATAAGATCCTGGGACTGGAGTACGGTGCGGATGATTATATCACAAAGCCGTTTAACATATTGGAGGTCAAGGCGAGAATCAAGGCCATCATGCGTAGAACCACAGGGAACCAGGAGAAAAAAGCGGACACAAAGATGATTGAGTCTGGCAATCTCAGGCTGGACTGTGAGAGCAGAAGATTGTTTATTTCAGGCAAGGAGGTAAATCTGACGGCGAAGGAATTTGATCTTCTGGAACTTCTGGTGAACAATCCCAACAAGGTGTATGGCAGGGAGAATCTTTTGAATCTTGTCTGGGGCTACGAGTATCCCGGTGATGTGCGGACGGTGGATGTGCATGTGAGACGCCTCAGAGAAAAGATTGAGAGCAATCCGAGTGAGCCGAAATATGTCCATACCAAGTGGGGGGTCGGCTACTATTATTCTCAGAACTAACGGGTGTACGCAATGTCTAAGTTAAAAAAATTAACAGATTTTTTCGGGAGTCTCAAGTTCAGACTGCTTCTTCTATGTATCCTGATCGGAGTTGTTCCGAGCATCCTGCTTCGTG
>CAJLGN010000206.1 GCA_905206195.1 uncultured Roseburia sp. | reverse complement strand
CTGATCGAGGCCATCCAAAAAGGCCAGACCATGGAGTTCCGGGCCAAATACCGGCTGAGATCAAAGAGTTAAAATATGTAAAGAAAGTGGTGGTTGAGACTGCTGACGCTGAGATTGCAGCGGCGGGTATCAAGCTTGCTTACGAAGTAGGTACGATGATCGAGATTCCGAGAGCGGCACTGACCGCTGATGAGATCGCGGCAGACGCTGATTTCTTCTGCTTCGGTACCAACGATCTGACACAGATGGCATTTGGATTTTCTCGCGATGACGCCGGTAAGTTCCTGGATGCTTACTATGACGCGAAGATTTTCGAGAATGATCCGTTTGCAAAGCTTGACCAGACTGGTGTAGGCAAGTTGATGGAGATGTCGATCAAGCTTGGAAAGCCAGTGAATCCGAAGTTACACATCGGTATTTGTGGCGAGCACGGTGGAGATCCGTCTTCCGTAGAGTTCTGCCACAAGATTGGTTTGGATTATGTATCCTGCTCACCGTTCCGTGTGCCGATCGCAAGACTGGCAGCGGCACAGGCAGCGATTGCTTCTAAATAAGCAAAGCGTTTTTACATTATTTTGGAGAAGGTAATGTAGATAATAGGAACCGCTTGTATCAACCGTTGAGGGTTGGTGCAGGCGGTTCTTTGACTTATGGCTGTCTGTAGGTATCTTTTGTATAAGACTCGGATAAACCCTTGACAAAATGGGAAGATTCATGATAGAATCACTTCCATAAAAGAGCATTTGCATATTATATTCGTATAATTTGCTGATGCTCTTTTTGCATAGCGGAAACGAATGAGATCCGCTTTTGGAAAGACAGGGGGACGCATGAGAGAGACAATTAAGACTATGGCAAAGCAGCTTGGATGGGAGATATTGGGGAGTATTTTTATTGCAGCGGGAATCTACAATTTCGCGGTGCAGGCAGAATTTCCGATGACCGGATTTTCCGGGATTTCCATCATTTTATACCGGTTGTTTGAGCTGCCGATCGGTCTGTCCACAATCATTTTAAATATCCCCGTGGCGATCCTGTGTTACCGACTGTTGGGGAGGAAATTTTTTGTGAGCTCGGTCCGCTGTATGGTCATTTCTTCTATATTTATTGATTATATTGCGCCGCTGTTTCCTGTCTACACGGGGAGCCGGCTGCTGGCATCACTCTGTACCGGAGTGATCGCAGGACTGGGCTACTCCATCATCTATATGCAGAATTCATCCACTGGAGGTTCTGATTTTATCATTATGGCGGTAAAGGCGGTGAAGCCGCACTTGTCGCTGGGAAAGATCGCATTTTTGTCGGATGTGGGGATCATTCTGGCCGGCGGTATTTTGTTTCGGGATATCGATGGAATTATTTACGGAATGATCGTAAATTATCTGTTTGCCGTGGTGGTGGATAAGATCATGTACGGAATCAATGCGGGAAAGATGGCGATGATTGTGACGGAGCGGGGCAAAGAGATCTGCGAGATCATCGATAACTGCTGTCAACGTGGGACGACCATATTGAAAGGGCAGGGAGGCTATCAGGGTGACACCAAGCAGGTGGTCATGTGCGCCTGCAGCAACAAGGAGATGTATCTGGTACAGCGGGCGGTGAAAAACGCTGATCCGGCGGCATTCATCATTGTGCTGGAGTCGAACGAGGTGCATGGAGAAGGTTTTCATATGATACAGATCGGGGAACATGACAGAACACACAAGGTTAAAAAATAACACATCAAAAAGGAGGAATTGTTGATATGGGATTTTCATTAGATGTGAGTGTGCCGGCACTGACGGTATTTTTGCAGGGGCTGCTCAGTTTCTTTTCGCCCTGCGTGCTGCCGCTTCTTCCGCTTTACATTGGCTATCTCTCAGGAGGTACCGGACAGATGGGCGAGGACGGAAGGATGTACTATAAGCGCAGCAAGGTGCTTTTCAATACATTGTTTTTTGTGGTGGGAGTCAGCTTTGCATTCTTTCTGCTGGGACTTGGGTTTTCCGCGGTGGGAAATGTATTTCGGAATAACCAGCTTTTGTTCGCGAGAATCGGGGCGCTTATCATTATACTGTTTGGGCTGTACCAGCTCGGTGTTTTTGGGTCCTCCAAGGTGCTCGGGAGGGAGCGCCGTTTCCTTCCGCCGCTTGAGCGGATGGGAATGTCTCCCATCACCGCGCTTGTGATGGGCTTTACATTTAGCTTCGCGTGGACGCCCTGCGTGGGACCGGCGCTCACATCCGTGCTTCTCATGACGGCAACTGCGGGGACCAGAGCTGGGGGACTTCTGATGATCGGTGTCTACACCCTGGGATTTGTGCTGCCATTTCTGGCGGTAGGGTTTTTCACAACCTCCCTGTTGGAGCTGTTTAAAAAGCATCGAGGCGTGGTGCAGTACACAGTAAAAATTGGAGCTGTTCTCATGATCGTGATGGGAATTTTGATGTTTACCGGGAAAATGAACGGGATTACAGGATATCTGTCGTCGGTATCGACCCCGCCTGGCACGGCGTCCGGGCAGGAGACGCAGGGCAAAAATGATACGGCAGGGAGACAGGACGCGGGAGAAGAATCGAGCGGATCGGCGGATGCCGGGGCGGACGAGGGAGCGTCTGCAGAGAACGGAGTTGGGCAGGCAGACGCCGGGACAAACGGGGCGCAGTCGCCAGGCGGACAGGACGGAGAAGGGCAGACTGAGGAAAAGAAGACGCAGGCAATTGATTTCACACTGACGGACCAGTTTGGGGAGACACACACTTTGGCGGATTATCGAGGAAAAACGGTGTTTCTCAACTTTTGGGCAACCTGGTGTCCACCTTGTCGGGCCGAGATGCCGGATATCCAGAAGCTGTATGAGGAATATCGGGATGCGGGAGATGACTCTGTGGTGATTCTCGGTGTGGCCGCGCCGAACTTCGGCAGCGAAGTGTCCCAGGAGGAAATCGAGGCATTTCTGGAGGAGAACGGGTACACGTACCCGGTTGTGATGGATGTGGGCGGCGAATTATTCTTACAGTACGGAGTCTTTTCCTATCCGACCACATTTATGATTGACAAGGATGGAAATGTGTTTGGCTACGCCAGCGGTCAGCTGAACGAAGGATTGATGCGAGACATTATAAGACAGACCGTCGAGGGAAAACGATCCTAGCAGAAAAATAGAGATGGAAAATGAAGGGGGAAGGAGACAAGGTGCGATTAGAGAGATTGGGCGGCAGTGCATTTGAGGAGGTCTGGGAGATTATGCGGGACAGTTTCCCGGTGGATGAGCGCAGGGATTATGTGGGTCAAGAACGCCTTTTGCAGGAGTCGCACTATCGCCTCTACGGCTGGCGGCAGGGGGGAAGACTGGCGGCGTTTATCGCTGTGTGGGAGTTTACAGATTTTTCCTTTGTGGAACATTTTGCAGTGGAACAGCATCATAGAAATGGCGGGATCGGGGCGAAGCTGCTGGGTGAGCTGCCGGGTGAGAAGCCGGTGATCCTCGAGGTGGAGCCTCCGGTGGATGATTTGCCGCGGCGCAGGATCGGCTTCTACGCGCGGAACGGCTTTGCGGTGAACGGCTACGACTATATACAGCCTGCCATGTCGACGGAGGGCAAAGCGATTCCGCTTAAAATCATGAGCAGACCGCGGGCGCTCACCCCGCAAGAATTTGAGCATGTGCGGAACACGCTCTACCGATATGTATACAAGATAATATAGAAAATGTGGCGGGATGTCAGCACTTGAATCCCTGCGCATGATTTGTGAAAATCAGTCGAGCTTATATTTGTGTCGAACCGTTTCTCACAAATCATGGCGGGAGGAGTGGAGATATCCCGCCATATGTTTTACAGCGCGATATCAACCTCCA
>CAJLGN010000205.1 GCA_905206195.1 uncultured Roseburia sp. | reverse complement strand
GGAGTACGGTGCGGGAACTTTTGGAGAGTGGGAGGTCGGAGAGCTCTTTCGCGGGTGCTACCAGAAATGTGTGGAGGATGAAGAACATCTGGATCGGACAGAAATTTTGTGCCGGGTATATGAATATTTCTGCAGAGTCAGTGCGCGAAGATGTGTGGCGGACAATGAGCGCGAGGGGAGATGTCTGGTGGAGGGCTGCGGTCTTGGCTGGGCGGGAAGCACGTATTATAATTCCAAATACTACTTCTCCTATGAGAAGATGCAGTGGATGTTCGCGCGCCTTTGTCGCCGGATTGCAAGGGAGGAGGGAATCGGTGAGATTCCTTTTGCAAAGGTTGAGCGTCAGACGGAATTTGGCCGGGCGGGCGGTATCACTTACCACGGCGTGTTTGTCTGGATTCAGCAGAAAGACAATCATCCAGCAGGGCAGTACGGTATGCGGGATCTGGAAAAAGAACCACCCGAACGGTTCGTCTATCTGTACCGCAACCATTTTGAGGCTGCGGAGGAGGGGAAGATTCAATTTCTGGAAAAGCGCATGCAGGAGGAGACAAAATGGGACGGAAGTGGTCTCTGGCGCAGTTTTACGCTCGGCGGCGGAAGGGACTATCGCAATGGGATGAGTTATTTGCTCGAGGGAAGCCTCATGGAGGAGGAAGAGGAGACTTACGGCATGGCGATGGGATTTTTGCAGAACTTCCGGCTGTACCGGATCTTGGGCTGCGTGGAGTACCTCTCGGTACACCAGCAGCCGGAATTGTCCTAAAGATCAGAGATTGGTGTCAAACAGGCAGTCGAGCAGCCGGTCGTTATCATCCGGACACATGAAGCAGAATCGGATATATTTGTTGTCCAGAAACGGGAAGGTGGAGCAGTCGCGGATCATCATGCGCTGGCGGATTGCCCGGTCGAATAGATCCTGCGAGGTCAGATCGTCCCGAAGGATGCGCGTCAGAAGGAAATTACCGCTCGGCTGGTACACCTTAAAATCCGGGTGCTCACGGAAGCGCGCGCAGATGCGCGCCCGCTCGGAGGAAATCAGTTCCTTTGTGGCGCGGATGTAAGCGGTGTCCGCAAACATCGTCTCGCCGGCGACGACGGCGAGCGAGTTGATAGTCCAGGGATTCTTTCTGGTGTTGATCGCTTTGATCAGGTCGCGGTTTCCAGTCACGGCGTAGCCGAGGCGAAGTCCGGGCGCCGCAAAGAACTTGGAGGTTCCGCGGAGAATCACGATGTTGTTGTAATAGTTAGTCAGCGGAATGGCGGAGATCTCATCCATGTTGTCTGCGAACTCCACGTAAGTCTCGTCCACCATCACATAGATGTCATGCTGCTTGCAGGCGTCTAAGATTTGGCGCATTTCCTTTCTGGCAATGCAGGAGGAAGTGGGATTGTTGGGATTGCAGATGATGAGCAGGTCGATGCTCTCATTTAACTGTGCGACGAAATCAGCGGTGTTCAGGCAGAAGTTGTCCTCCTCCCGGAGGGGGTAGTAGAGAGTTGTACCGCCGCCCAGGGAGATCTCGCGCTCATACTCGGAGTAGGTCGGGCCGATCACGAGTGCCTTCCTCGGGTGCTCGGCCTGAATGAACAGGGAGATCAGCTCCGTGGAACCGTTCCCCATAATGACATTCTCGGATTCTGTGCCGCAGTATGCGGCGATACACCTGCGCAGGGAGGTGTATTCTCTGTCCGGGTAGGCGGTGATGGAATCGATTTTCTCGGCGAGTGCAGTGTGCAGCAGGGGAGAGACTCCAAGGGGGTTGACGTTGGCGGAAAAGCTGACGATATCCTCCTTTTTAATGCCGTAAATTTGTTCTATTTTTTCTAAATCACTGCCGTGAAAATGGTCTTTGTGTTTTATCATTGATTACTCCTCCAAATTAGTTTATAATTTATTATAGTCATTGTGGATAAAAAAGCAATAGAAAAGCAGGTGTCGATTTGCGTAAACGAATACAACAGATGGCAATGGGAAAGTTCGAATACGCCAGACCACTCCTTTCATTTTCGACGGAAAAGGTGGACATTGAAGTGCTTGAGGGCAAGGACTTCACAGGAGACTTTGTGATAACGAGCGAGAACCGTGTGCCGCTGCGCGGGATGATCTACACTTCGGATAGCAGGATGGAATGTCTCACGCCGCAGTTTGAAGGGGAAGAAGTGCGGATTCGATATCAATTTCATAGCAATGGATTAGTGGAAGGGGATATTCAAAAAGGTGAATTTTTTATTATCTGTAACCAGGGAGAGTATAACCTTTCTTTTGTTGTGTCTATTTCCAGACTGTACGCGGAGACGTCTGTGGGGAAAGTCCGCAGCCTGAACGATTTTGCGAGGCTTGCGGAGAATGGGAGGGCAGAGGCGCATCACCTGTTTTATTCCAAGCATTTTAAAAATATCATTGCACCGGGAGAGAAGAGGGAGCGTCTGATCTACGAGGGACTTTGTCAGGGGGAGGCCTCCCATCAGAAAGTGGAGGAGTTTTTGGTCGGCATCCGGGAGAAAAAAGGGGTGGAGATTTCCATTGTGAGGGAGCTTTCTCCACATGACGCTGGCATTTCTGGCGGAATCCTGGGCAGGGAGCGAGGGAGCGTGGATGTCTTCTTCTGGGATGTGACGGAATCACGCAGGGAGAAGGTCAGACTTCAAAAAAGCCAGTGGGGTTATATCGATATAAATATCCGGTCGGACGCGGAATTTCTCGTGCCGGGGAAGCGTCATCTGACGGAGGAGGATTTTATAGGAAGCGTCTGTGATTTTGAATTTTATATCGAGGAGAGTGCCTTGCATGCAGGCAAAAACTATGGGCGGATGTGCTTTGTGCTTCCGGGGGAGGAGATCTTCTTTTCGGTCTGCGCATCGCGGGATGGAAGGCGGGATGTCTTTGTGCAAACGGCGCGCAGGAAGCGGCAGGCGGGATGGATTCGACTGCTTTCGCTCTACATGGATTATCGGCTGAAAAAGATTGTCACCGGAGCCTGGGCGAGTCAATCCACAGACATATTGGATCAGTTGATGATGATCGATCCCGGAAATCAGCTCTGTGCACTGATGAAGGCGCAGGCTCTGATTGTGAACAGGCAGCGGCAGGAGGCCGCGTGGATCATGGACGAGTACAAGCGTGGGTGCGCAGAGCGCGATACGCCGGAGTGGGGGTATTATCTGTATCTGTGCACGCTGGTGGAGCGGGAGCCCGCTTATGTGGATCGGATGGCAAGGGAGATCGAGCTTCTTTTTCACAAGAATCCGGACAGCTCGCTCCTCTTTTGGATTCTTCTGTTTGTGGGGGAGGACTATTGCCGCAGCAATATGCGTCGTTTTCGGTCCATCGAACAGTGGGTTGCGCGTGGGCATCGGAGTCCCTATCTGTATCTGGAGGCTTATTATCTGATCTGGCAGGATCCCTATTTGCTGGGGCGGCTTGGCAAGTTCGAGATCGAGGTGCTCAACTGGGCCAGAAAGCAGGGAGCCATCACGAAGGACATCGCGATTCAGGTGCAGAGTATCGCGGAGAAGCTGCGCGAGTTTGACCGTTTTGTCTACGAGATTTTGGTGGAATGTTACCGCGTAAACCCGGAGGATGAGATGCTTTGCGTGCTCTGCGGATATTTGATCCGCGGTCAGAGATATGAGGGGAGGTATCATCTTTGGTACGCACGCGGCATCGAGCGGGGGATCCGCATCACGAGTCTCTACGAGGCTTATCTGATGTCTCTGGACCGGACGAGGATCGAGGAAGTGCCCAAGATGATACAGATGTATTTCCAGTATGATAGCAGACTTCCGTATCGGCAGAAGGCGGTGCTCTTCGTGAATATCATCGCAGCCAAGCAGCGCCAGCCGGATGTTTATCAGAAATACAAGAAGTCCATGGAGCTGTTTGCGTTAGAAC
>CAJLGN010000204.1 GCA_905206195.1 uncultured Roseburia sp. | reverse complement strand
AAATCGGCGCGCCCGTCGTATGTCCGGGGACGAGCATCGCGGTCGTAAACAGGGCAAACAGCACATTTCTTCCTGGAAATTTGAATTTTGCAAGCACATAAGCCGCCATGGAGAAGCAGACCAGTGAAATGACCGTTGACAACGAAGACGTAACCAGCGAATTTCTAAAATATAATAAAAAATTGTATTTCTCAAAGAGGTAGGTATAAGCCTCGACTCCGACGAAGGCATCCCCCGGAAGTGTCAGTGCCCCCTCCAAAATTTCTCCGTTTGTCTTAAAGGAGGAAAGAATCACCCAGACAATCGGGAATACACTGAGCACAATCACGACAAGCTCCACGACATACATCAACAGCTTTGTCAAAATTTTTTGCGTGTTTTTCATAGCTCTCCTCCCCCATCAATAAATTGATTCATTCATTTTAAATAGCCGGTTGATCACGAGCATCACAATTAGTCCGAAAACGAACATGACCACACCGATCGCATTTGCAAATCCATAATTGTAATCGGTGATTGCTCTGACCAGCAGCACTGACAGGCTCATCGTGTCGTCCCCCGGACCTCCAGCGGTCGTGAGCGCGATGGCCTCGTACATCGAAATGCGCGAGGTGATGGAGCAGAGCATCGCAGTTCCGATCGAGATGCGGCACAGTGGAAGCTGCACAAATCGCACCACCTGCCAGGAGGTCGCGCCGTCGAGTCTTGCCGCCTCAAGCAGAGAATCCGGCACCGACATCAAGTCGTTTAAGACAATCAGTGTGACAATCACCGCGTAAAACAGCCAGGTCAGTGTCACCGCCCAGAACGCATACGGCGACTGGTAGAACCATTGTACTGAAAATTCCTTGTCAAACACCCGGATGACAGCGTTTAGAACGCCCACCTGATCATTAAAAATAAATCGGTAGATCAAGGCCCACGCCGCCGCAGAAATAATATTCGGTATCATAAACACGGAGCGGGTAAATTTCCATCCAAAGGGTTTTTTGTACAGTACAAATGCAGTCAATACGCCAAAACCCACGTGCAGTGTCATCGCAATGAGTGACCAGAAGAACAGATTCTTCATCGATGCCATGGAGGCGCTGTTTGTGATGAGTCTGCTGTAATTTCTCAGGCCGGTAAAGGTCGCCGCGTTAAAGCCATCCCACTGCGTAAACGAAGTGGACAACATCACAAAAATAGGCTGCACGTAAAACATCACAAAGATAATCAGCGTCGGCAGCAAAAACAGATAAATCCACTTGAAATTCTTTTTTTCCAGTTTCCCATACTTTGACATTTTTTTCATACTTGGCGTCCTCTCCCTTGAATCAAAAAGAGCTGCCGCAGCGTGCGGCAGCCCCTTCTACGCGCTCCCTCTATTCAGAAGCTTCCGCAGATTTTGTCGTCAGATCCTGACAGAACTGCTCCGGAGTCATCGCTCCATTTGCCAGCTGTACCAGATCGTTCGCAAATACATTGTTGGCAACAGAATCCACCATGATGGATGCAAGCGCCGGAACGATCACACTCTTCTCGGTAATAAGCTCCGTCTGCGCTTTCACCAGCGGCTTCTCCTCCAACTGTGTGAGAGCGTCCGCACTGTATGTAAGCTTCGGAATCTGAGCCCCCTCAGTGACTGCAAAGGTCTCAAGCTCTTCCTGCGAGTAGAGGAATGCAAGAAATGCTTCCGCGCACTCGCGCTCTTGGTCCGTCCCGCCATTTGTGATGGCATATCGTCCGAAAGTCTTGGTGTTGCAGATTGCGACATTGCCCGGATAGTAGTCCGCTTTTACATCCGCGCCTTTGAAGTCACCAGACCATTTGTCGGACGCATCTTCTTTAAACTCTGCGTTCATCCAGGAGCCATTGAAGAACACCGCTGACTGCCCGGACATAAATCCGTTTGCCGCGTCCGCATACGCAGCTCCAACTGCGTTCGCCGCGGCGTTGCTCTTCCAAATCTGCTGGAATTTTTTCACGGCGCTGATGATCGGCTCCTGATTAAAATCGAGCAGCTTCTTGCCATCGTACTCCATCAAAAGTTCTTTTCCGCCCTCCTCATTCGCGATCAGAGCTGTTAAAAACAGCATCGATGTCCATCCGTTCTCCGCGGACTGGAACGCGATCTTATTCTCCCCCAAAGACTCCACAAACTCATCCACCGTCATATCCGCGATGTTTTTCTCGGGGGTGTAGAGCGCCGAGTTATAATAGGTTCCGATATTGGAGAGTGTGATGGTCGGCAGGGAGACAATATCGCCGTTCTCCTGTGTACAGAACTCAAGCGACGCATCTACGCAGAGCGCCTTGATCTCCGGGTGAGCCTCCAAGAAATCGTTCATCGGATAGTAGAGATTGTTCTGGATCAGCACCGTGTTCATCCACTCCGGTGTCGTCACCTGAATCAGCGCCGGAAGCTTGCCGGACTGTGCGAGCTGCGACATCTTATCCGCGTAGGTGGACTCCACCACCTCCTCCAGAACCACCTTATACTTTCCTGCATTCTGCTCGTTAAACCGCTCCACGGCCGGCTCAAAATAAATGGCTCCCACATTCTCCCCCACATAGTAAGTCGGGAATGTGAGAACGGTCTCTCCTCCGGTCTCTCCACCCGCAGCCTCCGTGCCGCCTGCAGTGCTGGTCACATCTCCACCCGCGGTTCCCCGATTCTCAGACGTGCCGCATGCCGCCATAGATAGCAGCATGGCCGCTGTCAGTAAAACTGAAACCATTTTCTTTCTCATTATTTCCTCCTTTTCCGCTTCCCACACAGCCTCCGCAATTATACAAAACGTTTTGGATGTTCTTATTGTATATCAAAACGTTTTGGTTTTCAAGACTCTTTGTCCATTTTGTAATATTTTTGGAATATCTTCACAAATTTTTTCATAACTTTTTATGCAATTCCTCAAAATACCTCAGGTTGACCATTTGCTGCCGCCGCAGAACGAAAGAATGCGCCCCGACAAACCTTCTCCGGTTCATCAGGGCGCCCCTCTCATCTTTGCGTCGACATCCGCTCTTTTATTTCATACTCCGCCTCAACCCAGTGCGGAACTTCCTTTCCATCGATCAAATCCAACAAGGTGCCCCCGCATTTCTTGCCCAGTTCATACGGTATCTGGGCGACGGACGTGATCCCGCCGTGAACATACTGGGCTACGGGGATATCGTCAAACCCGGTCAGCCCGATGTCCTCCGGTATGCGGTATCCCATCTGCACCAGCCCGTTTCCGGCCCCGATGGCAAGCGCGTCACTCGCACAGAAGAATGCGTCGATCTCCGGATAGCGACGCTTTAGCTCCACCGCCTGCTGCTCGGCCAGGCTCTCCTGAAACTTGCAATCCACAATCCACTCCTTTCGCACACACATCCCGTGGTCCTGCAGCGCCTCCCGGTAACCGGAGACGCGAAGAGCTGAGACATAAGCCTCGCTCTTTCCGCCGAGCATCGCAATATTCCGATAGCCGCGGGAGATCATGTGACTTACCGCCTCGCGGGAAGCCCGCACATTATCGACGGAGACCATCCGGCTGTTCTCTCCCCGCAGATCCACATCCAAGAGCACGCACGGGATACCGCTGCCCGCAATCTGGTCATAGTATTCATCCGCTTTGGAAAGGCCGTAGACAACGACGCCCGTCACCGTCTTCTGCCTGCACATCTGCACAAAGCTCAACTCCTTCTGCCGCTTTCCCGGCGCGGTCAGAATCACAAAATCATACCCCGCATTTTGCGTGACCGAATAAATACCGCTCATCAAGCCGAATGTCATTCCACTCGGATCGGTCGGGCACAATTCCCCAACCAGCATAAACGCCAATATCTTTTTGGGTCTTCCCCCAAGTGCCCGGCCATTCTCGTTTGGCACATAATCCAGGCGCTTGGCGATCTCCAAGATGCGCCTTCTCGTATTCTCATTCACATCCTTGTA
>CAJLGN010000203.1 GCA_905206195.1 uncultured Roseburia sp. | reverse complement strand
AGGAGATCAACAGTACATTCCCCCCTGTGGTAATGAGTGCCAGTGCCACAATCATAAGTGCGATTCCGCTCAGCAGTCTTGTCTTAAACATATTCTCGTTCCCCTCTATCCCTCTGCACGTTCCGCCAGCCCGCCGAACCTTCTGTCCCTCTTATTATACGCCTCAATTGCGCGTTCTAATTCTTCTTTGTGAAAATCTGGCCACGGAATATCCGTAAAATAAAATTCACTGTAGGCGAGCTGCCACAGCAGGTAGTTTGACAGCCGCTGCTCCCCGCTCGTCCGAATCAAAAGATCCGGGTCCGGGATTCCCGCAGTGTCCAGATATCCGGCAAAAACCTCCTCGTCAATCCCCTCAATTGTCTGCGATCCGCCCTGCACATCGGCGCACATCCGCCGCATCCCCCGAAGCATCTCATCCCGGCTCCCATAATTGATGGCAATCTGTAAATTGAGCCCGTCATTCTTCTCGGAAGCTCTCTCCAACTCCGCAATCTGCCCCCTGAACTTTTCGCTCAGCTTGGAGATGTCCCCGATGACGCGCACTCGCATATTATTCTTATCGGCAGTTCGAATACAGTTTTTCAGGTAGCTCTCGAGCAGCTTCATAAGCGCGCTCACCTCATTGTCCGGGCGATTCCAATTCTCCGTCGAAAACGCGTACATAGTCACATACTTCACGCCCAGATCATGCGCTGCCTTGCACACAACTTCCACGTTCCTAGCCCCCATCGTATGTCCGTAATTCCGCGGCATCCCTTTCGCCTTCGCCCAGCGTCCATTTCCATCTAAAATAATCGCGATATGCTGTGGAATTTTCATCGCTTCCTCCCTCTGATAAGGAAAATGAGGACACGCACCCTGCCATGTCCCCATGTTCTTACTCCGCTTTATACTGTGAGAATCTCTTTTGTCTTCGCCTCCACCGACTTCTCTACCTCAGTGATATACTTGTCTGTCATCTTCTGTGCTCGATCCTCGAGCTCCTTGATCTCATCCTCGGAAACGTCGGATGACTTCGCGAGCTTCTTGAAAGAATCATTCGCATCACGCCGAATGTTTCGAATTGCAATCTTGGCATTCTCGCCCTTCTTCTTCACTTCCTTCGCCAGCTCTTTGCGTCGCTCTTCGGTAAGTTCGGGGAAAATCAGGCGAATCGTCTTTCCGTCATTCGTCGGGTTAATTCCGAGATCGGAGGTCAAAATCGCCTTCTCGATCTCCTTGACCATGGATGCCTCCCACGGCTGAATTTGAATCATGCGCGGCTCCGGAACGTTTACATTCGCCACCTGCTGAATTGCAGTCGGCGTCCCGTAATAATCGACTCTCAACCGGTCGAGCACATGCGGATTTGCACGCCCCGCACGGATGCCCCCAAACTCCTCCGCAAGATTGTGCATTGTTTTCTGCATCTTTTCATCATAAGAAACTAATCTCTCGTCCATAGATACACCATGCCTTTCCCTATATTAAGAAACAGTGACTTTCGTACCGTCAAACGCTCCCGTCATGGCTTTTACGATACTATTCTCTTCATTTAATCCGAATACATACATTGGCATCTGATTCTCCATACACAAAATGGAGGCGGTCAAATCCACGACCGCAAGTTTTTTGTCAATGACCTCCTGAATGGAAATCTCATCGTACTTCACAGCATTCTTGTTCATCTTTGGATCGCTGTCGTACACGCCGTCGATCGCCTTTGCCAGATAGATGCCGTCGGCCTCCATCTCAACTGCGCGCAGAACAATGCCTGTGTCCGTTGAAAAGTAGGGATGACCTGTGCCGCCCGCAAAAAAGACTACCATTCCCTTCCCAAAGTACTTATTCGCGCGATCCTTAGAGAAAAGTTTCGTCATACTCCCGCACGCAAAAGGCGTGAGAATCTGCGTCTGCATACCGATCGAACGAAAAATCTCAGACACGTAGATGCAGTTCATGACCGTCGCAAGCATGCCGATCTGATCTGCCTTTGTGCGGTCGATCGTCTCGCTCGTTCTCCCGCGCCAAAAGTTGCCACCGCCGATGACAATCCCAACCTGCACACCACTGTCCGTGATCTGCTTCACCTGCCTGGCAACCTCCGTCACCGTTGGCTCGTCAAACCCGGTACGCCTCTCTCCAGCAAGAGCTTCACCGCTTAGCTTCAACAAAACTCTCTTCATAGCCCGATTAATTTCCTTTCTTGGATGAAAATAGACTCTGTACGTCCACATCCGCGTAGCATTGAGAACAGAAGCCCTCGATCACCGCACCGTTATTGATCTGCACAGAGCGGGATTTGATGTTGCCCATAACGACCGCGGAGGTGTCCACAACCACCGGTCCCTGCACATCGATATCTCCCTTGATCGCGCCCGCAATCACTGCGGAGGTAGAGCTCACATTGCCAATAATCACAGAACCGAGCCCAATCTTGACCGTGCCTGTACTGATGACCTCCCCCTCAACCTGCGCTCCGTCCGCAAAGAATTCGGAGGTATTGCTGCTGCCATTCACAACGCCCGTAACTGTCAACTTGCCGTTGCAGCTCACATTTCCATCCACCTGTCCACGTACGTCCAGAGAACCGTTGGAAATGACATCTCCATTGATGATAGTTCCCTCCGTGATGATAGACACCTCATCCGAGATGATTCTCTCCTGAGCAGGCGCCTGTACCGGCGCTGCTGTACTTGCCGGCGCTGCCGGTGTCACATTATGATTATCAGCCATTTTTCTCTCTCCTTTGGTTGTTCTTATCGCACTCTGTGCCATTTCTGGAATCGCTTCCTCCACCGGATTTGCACCGGCAGACTGCACCGCCGCTGCAGTCTGAACCAACTCCTGCGAAGGCTCCTTTTTCACCTGCTCCAAAAGTCCGTCCAGCTTTGACAGTTCAGATGCGACGTCCACTTCTCCCTCCAAAGTATTCACTACCAGATCATCTTCTGTACTCCCTGCCTCCAGATGATCTTCTCCGGGCATGAGCTCGTTGACCGCCTGTGAGAAATCATCTTTAAAGTCCTTGAAAAATCCCATGTTCTTTCCTCCATTTATTCGTGGCTCTCAGATACCGTCTGCCTTGACATACTGAATTGCCTGTGTATCTTCATCAATCGGTAAAATCTCGGCATCCATCCCCCGCAATGCCTCAATCAGAGACCCTAACGCCTCCACCGTTGCTGACTTATCTACTGCGTCCTGCAGCAATACGACCGAAGTCTTATATTTGACCACATCCCCAGTCACATTTGCGACAATCTCGTCCGACGTGTACGCTGTCGACGCCGCATCTCCCGCAGACACATTCCAATCATAGTAAATGATTCCCCGCTCATTTAGAAATCCGATCAGCTCGCGCATCGGAACATTGCTGATCTGATTGCTGCTTCCCCCCGGAAATCTGTAATACAGGCTCTCGGTGCCAGTCACCTGGTACAGATAATCCCGGAGCTTCCGGTAATCTGACGCAAACGCCTCCTCCGACTGGTAAATGACGCTGTACTTGTTCGAGTAGGAGCGCATCCCAAGTGTGTGTCCCTCCGCCACGATCCTGCGATATATCTCCTGCGACTCCTCGTCCTCTTTTCCGACCACGAAAAAAGTCGCCTTCACGTCATGCGCTGCAAGAATGTCCAAAATCTCTCCCGTGTTCTCCGACGGTCCACCATCAAACGTGAGATAAACCTTATGTATATCACCTTCCACGGCAAGATTATCCGCGTCGGCAATCCCAGACGCCGGCGCTGCCGCGTATGTCTCAGCCGGCATCCGCGTCCCCTCCGATGTCTCTCCGGTGTCCTCCGGCACTTCCGTGCCTGCCGCCCTGTTTTCAATCAGAAGATCGAACTTCCTTTCCAGTGATGTGGTTCGCACAAACAGGAGGAGGATTAACACTACCGACAGAATGATCCATCCGTAAATCGTCATCATCACAGCGCT
>CAJLGN010000202.1 GCA_905206195.1 uncultured Roseburia sp. | reverse complement strand
CCACAAAATGATACTCTTTCTCACCCTGCTTCATTTTCTGGATAAATTCTGTGGCAGCTTTTGTGCCGTAGATGACAGCGACGTTGACTGCAAGATCCTTGATCTGAATTGTCGCTTCCCTGACATTCTCCATTCCCCGGACAGGTTCAAGTTCGTACAGGGACGCTGGCGCCACCCCCCCCGTGATAAATTCGTAAGCAGCGCGCAGCGCTCCCCCCATGCCACCGCCGGTATTGCCGAAAACCACGCCTGCCCCCGATGCCTCACCCATGAACCGATCATAGGATGCATCCGCAAGCGCGCCAAAATCAACGCCCGCTTCCTTCGCCCACTGTGCAAGCTCCCTGGTGGTAATGACGTAATCCATATCGCGCATTCCATCAATTCCCAGATGTCTTGCGGCCGCATTCATCTCCTCGCGCCGAATCTCAAACTTCTTCGCCGTGCAAGGCGTGACCGCAACATTGACGATGCGCTTTGGCTCCAGTCCCATCTTCCTGGCAAAATAAGTCTTCACAGTCGGCCCCTGCATGCCAATCGGACTCTTCGCTGTCGAGATATGATCCAGCATATCCGGGTGATAGATCTCCGCATATTTCACCCACGCCGGACAGCAACTCGTAAATTGAGGCAGCGGACGGTTTTTCTTCGTGACGCGCTCGATCAGCTCGCTCGCCTCCTCCACAATAGTCAGATCCGCTGCAAAATTGGTATCCAGAACGTAATCTGCTCCAAGCTCTCGCAACAGCGCGACCATCTTTCCCTGAACAAAGCTTCCATCCGGCAGGTCAAATTCTTCCCCCAATGCAATTCGCACGGACGGTGACGTGTTGAAAATCACAATCTGCTCCGGATCTGCAATCGCTCTCTTTACATCCTGGCATTCGTACTTCTCGGTAATGCTGGACACCGGGCACACATTGGCGCACTGCCCGCAATTGATACAGACCGCTTTGCCTCCTGTCTCCTCCAGCGTGTACGTCCCGTGCACTCCAATATAATTCTCACAGATGTCACGGCACTGCCCACATTTGATGCACAAAGACTCCTCTCTGCAGATCGATGGGTTGTCTTCCTCAATTGGGACACGCACTGTCATTGGTAAATGATTCATTTGTATTCTCCCTTCCAATGGCATTACACATATATTTGCAACTATTGTCTCCCATTATACACCCTGATTCGACATTTGGCAATTTCTTTCAATAATATGAAAACAGCGGTGTTCTATCCCCGGCTGCCACATCCGCTGCAGCCGCCACAGCCACTCCCGGAGTCCGCCACCGCGACACTGCTCTCGTAAATGCTAGTCAACGCACAGATCGCCTGCGAGGAGATGCCCTCCTCCCTCCCGGTGAATCCAAGTCCCTCCTCCGTCGTCGCCTTAATATTGACCTGATCTGTGTTGATGCCGAGCGCATCCGCAATATTCTGTTCCATCTGTGCAATATGCGGGCGCATCTTCGGTCCCTGTGCTATGATCGTCGCGTCGATATTCTCGACGACATACCCCGCTCCCTCGATCAGCCCCCTCACGTGCGCTAAGAGCTTCACGCTGGAAATTCCCCTGTATTTTTCGTCCGTATCCGGAAAATGCTTGCCGATATCCCCAAGCCCCGCTGCGCCAAGCAGCGCATCCATAATCGCATGTAACAGCACATCCGCGTCCGAGTGGCCCAAAAGTCCGAGTGTGTGAGGGATTTTGACCCCTCCGACAATTAGGTCTCTGCCCTCCACCAATCTATGCACATCATATCCCATTCCCACTCTCATCTTCTCTATCCTTTCCACGCCCCTGGCGCCACAAAATTTTTCCTGTTTCATTCATCCATATTATCACGGCTGCCCTCGGAGTTCAAACCGAAAGCCACATCGCTTTCCACCTGCGCGCGAAATGTTTCAAAAATCTCCCGAAGCCTGTCAATCTCCGCTTCGCAAGTCTCCAGTGTGATCTCCTCCTGCGGCGCGCCGATCTGTCGCGCCATGCGCTCCGTCACCATCGTCCCACCGTGGATATAGTCCATATACTGATAAGCATCTGTGATGACCGAAGCCTCGTTAAAATCCGTCTTATAAAAGCGCACGTTTTCGTAGGGGAGCAGGTTCTTCATGCACCGCTCCAACGTGTGCAGATACGCGTCTAAAAGCCCCTTTTCATAGGCGTCATCCCACCACACGATATGGTACGGCGGCACAAAAAAATAAAACTGTGTCCCCGCATGCTCCGCCACCATTTTTTCGAGACGGTCAAGGTTTTCTGAGACATACGCTTCATAATAATCCAACGGCTTCATCTCCTGCACAGCTCCCGCTCCCGGACGATGCATTTTTAACACTGCATCCGGTCCCAACACCGCGCCTGCATTTAACTGGTATAAAAGTCCCTCCGAATAGCTCTCATCCCTCGATTTCTTAAGCATAGCCGGCACCTTCTCCCCGATGACGTCCATGTTCCAAAGATACGCTGCATCGTCGAAAGGATTACCGTTGATCAGATACACCACATCGTCGTCAATCACCTGCATATCCGGATTATGATAAAAAGAAAAGACATCCAATCCGTAAAACACATAGCGCAGCGCACGCCCCTCAAACGCCATTTCCAGATATTCGCGCAGAAGCGGCGCGCTCGCAGAACCGCCTACCGCCTTCACCGTCTCGCAGTCAAAACGCGCATCCAGCGTGTCCGTATTCACGCTCATCACCACCGAGGAGCCGGCGAGCACACTGTCGTAGGAAAAATTTTTGAGCATGCCGGGCACCTGATACTCCTTCTGATCCTCCACCGCCTTCAGATCAAACCACGGTTCGTGATAGTGAAAAAACGGATCTGCGAGATAGACGATGAGAGCCACCCCTCCCAGAAATATCAGGCTGGCAACGGACAAATGCAGCAATCTCTTTCCACTCTTCATGCCCTCCTCCTAAAAATTAAAATACAAAAATGTCGTGACACCCGAAAACGAGAGCACGCAAAGGGCAAACAACAACGCAAGCCCCCACATCCGCCCCACAGCCCCCTCTTTTTCGACCATCCACTGGCGCGCATTTTTTCCTGCGCAGAGCGCTGCCGCCACCACAAGAAACGCGACCAAAACGCACAGCAAAAACAGAGGGACAAAAGCCTCCCCCGCAGACGACTCGATCCACACGCGCATCTGATAATTCCACGAGCGCTCCATCAACGCCGCCAGCTTCCAGATTTTCCCCTCGCTGGAAAAGGAGAATAACCTTCGGTACAACTGTATCGCCACAGAAATAGAGCCACTTCGAAACAGCACCCAGGCGAGATTTACAAACAGAAATGTGTACAGCCATCCGCCCCACATTCTCATGCGCTTTGGCACGTGAGTGAGCCACCACTGCCCCGGCCTTGTCCCGGACAGCCGCTTCTCCCACAGGCGTTCCGCGCACACCACCCCGCCGTGCGCCGCGCCCCAGAGCACAAAGCTCCACGCGGCACCGTGCCAAATTCCACTGACCAGAAACACAAGCATCGTGTTGCGAAGCATCTTTGCCGTGCCACACCGACTTCCGCCAAGGGGGATATAGATGTACTGCGCAAAAAATGCGTTCAATGTCATGTGCCAGCGATTCCAGAACTCCCGCACAGAAGTCGACTTGTAGGGCGAATTAAAATTTTGCGGCAGTCTGATCTGCATCATCCATCCAAGCCCGACTGCCATGTCACAATAGCCGCTGAAATCAAAATAAATCTGGAACGTGTATGCAAGCATCACCACAAGCGCGCTGACAGCATCCAGCCCTCCCACATTTCCGTATCCGAAATCCACCACTGCGCCCAGCGTATCTGCCAGCAGAACCTTTTTCGCAAGCCCGGCGATAAAGAGGCAGATTCCATTTTCAAACGATTCTATCGCCGCTTCTTTGTCCGCGAGAAGCCGCCTTCTCCCGCTGCCAATTGCCCCAAACTGCGGCGCGAGGTCCCCGTGGTTCACAATCGGTCCAG
>CAJLGN010000201.1 GCA_905206195.1 uncultured Roseburia sp. | reverse complement strand
CCCAGGCGCGCACCATCCAGAAATAAATAGAGATTTCTCTCCCTGCACACACTGGAGAGCGCCTCAAGCTCCTCCTTTTTATAGATCGTTCCAATCTCGGTCGGATTGGAGATGTAAACCATTTTGGGCTGTACCATATGCTCAAAGCTGCCGTCCGCAAAATGAGCATCGACATAGGACGCGACCTGCTCCGCAGTAAGCTTTCCGTCCGGCGTCTCCAAGGCGAGACATTTGTGCCCGCACGCCTCCAGCGCTCCCGTCTCATGGACATGAATGTGCCCGGTCACTGCCGTGATGACTCCCTGATAGTGCCTTAACGCGGCAGAGATCACAGTGATGTTCGTCTGTGTCCCTCCCACCAAAAAATGGACTGCCGCCTCCGGCGCTGCACATATCTGCCGGATTTTAGCCGCAGCTTCCACGCAGTACTCGTCCTCGCCATAGCCCGCCGTCTGCTCCATATTTGTCGCCGTCAGCCGCTCCAAAATTGCCGGATGACAGCCCTCTGTATAATCGCTATTAAAACGTATCATAAATCCTCCACACCCCTCTTTTCGTTTTTACCACGCTTATTTTACACCCACTGCCTTTCCCCGCGCAACCCTTTTGCCTCATAATAGATTTCCCGAAATTATATATTCAGATACCCCTGACGGATCCAATTTCTCATCTCCATCCTCCATTCGCCTGACAAAATCGCAATCTTCTCCCTCATGCCCAGTCACATAGCCCTCATTCTCTCCCGCTCTGCCTCCTTGCAATCCACCGTATTCCTATGTATAATGTAGACAAACAATAACAGACTAGACCGACATACGAAAGGCGACACAATCATGGAAAATGAACAGATCAGACAAATTTTAACAGACATTGAGAGCGGCGCAATCTCCGCCAGCGAGGGATATGCCCGATTAAAGATTTCTCCCTTCGAGGATCTCGGCTACGCGAAAGTCGACCATCACAGAAAAGTCCGTCAGGGCGCCCCGGAGGTCATCTACGGCGCAGGGAAGACCAAGGAACAGATGGAGGGTATCGTAAAAAGTCTTCTGACACACTGTCCCGACAATATTCTGATCACAAGGCTTTGCCCGGAATCCGCAGCATATTTATCCGACCGTTTCTCCCTTTTTTACCATGAAGCATCCCGCATCGGCATCGTAAACCGCAGGGAACACGTCACCGCAAAGGGTCATATCGTGGTGGCAACCGGGGGCACGAGCGACATCCCGGTCGCGGAGGAGGCCGCGCTCACTGCGGAAGTCCTGGGCAATCATGTGGTTCGACTCTACGATGTGGGTGTCGCAGGTCTGCACCGCCTGCTCTCCAACATGGAACTCATCCAGGCGGCAACTGTGATCGTAGCGGTCGCCGGAATGGAGGGCGCGCTCGCCAGTGTCATCGGCGGGCTCACGGACTGCCCTGTCATCGGCGTCCCCACGAGCGTCGGCTACGGGGCCAACTTTCAGGGCGTCTCCGCCCTGCTGTCCATGCTCAATTCCTGCGCCAGCGGCGTCTCCGTCGTCAACATCGACAACGGGTTTGGAGCAGGCTATCTGGCCAGCATGATCAACCGCATCGGCGGATAAACTTTTTAAATTGGGAGGTACAGTATGAAAACAATTTATCTGGAATGCAACATGGGCGTCTCCGGCACTATGCTTCTTGGAGCTCTCTATGAGATATGCGGCGAAAAGACATCTTTCCTGTCCAAAATCAATGAGGCACTCGCCCCCTGCGGCGTCACCATGACCACAACTCCGACCTCAAAATGCGGTGTCCGAGGCACCTCTGTGCAGGTATCTCTCTCCGATATTCCTCAGGGCAGCATCCGGGATGCAGCTTATCCTCCGGTCACTTGGGACAAGCCTTCGGTGCAAACTGCAATTCGATCTCTCCCGCTTCCGCCCGCGGTGTGTGATGACGCCGCCGCGATTCTGGCATTGCTGTGGGACGCACAGGCTGCAGTGCAGGGTACGACACACCGACAGAATGCTCCCTGCCCGCAGGATGCGCGCCGTACCGCCGCCGAGGTGATCGGATGCGCGCTCTTACTGCACATGATCAACCCGGAGCAGATTCTCTCCTCCCCCATCCACCTGGGTGGCGGCTTTGTTCGCTCTGCCGGCGGCGTCCTCCCGGTTCCTTCTCCCGCCACCGCTGAACTGCTGAAAGGGATTCCCTGTTATGCCAGTTCCGTCATGGGCGAACTCTGCACCCCTGCAGGATCCGCCATTTTAAAATATTACACGGCGCGCTTCTGCTCCATGCCGCCGCTTGCCACAACTGCGGTCGGCTACGGTATTGGGGAGATCGATCATGAGATTTTAAACTGCGTCCGCGCCTTCCTCGGCAACACGCACTCCGATTTCACAGAGGAAGAAGCTTCCCCGTGCGATGACACGGTGCTCTCCATCTCCTGCAATCTCGACGACATGACCGGGGAGGCACTTGGTCTTGCGACTGAGATTCTGATCGCCTCCGGCGCGCTCGATGTCTACACAACTCCGATCCAGATGAAAAAAAACCGCCCCGGCATCCTTTTGACCTGCCTGTGCAAATTGGAAGATCGTGAGAAGTTCACCGGCCTTTTCTTCCTGCACACGACCACAAGAGGTGTGCGCTACCAGACTTTCGACCGTGCTAAGCTGGAGTCCTCCTTCACAACGCGCCCCGGCTCCTACGGTGACATCCGCATCAAAAAAAGCGCCGGCTACGGCGTGGAAAAAGAAAAACCTGAATTTGACGACCTAAAAGCCGCCGTTCTAGAAAACAACTGCTCTGTGTCCCTGGAGGATGTGGTGCGGTCGCTGGACCGATGAGCAGATACAAAAAACGGGGCTGTTGTAAATGTGGCGGCGACTTTACAATTTCTGTGCAATTCCAATCCAAATCCCTGTACAGAAACTGAAGTTGGCCTACCCATTTTACAACAGCCCCCATCTGATCTTTCTTAGTCCTCAATCGTGAGCGAGCCCGGACGCACATCCAGATAAACGCTTCCCCGATCCACCTTGTACATATCCAAAAGCAACAACCAAAGCCTGTGAATCTGATCGAGCAGCATCGCGGATGTCTCCACGCTGTATGGAAGCAGTGTGCGCAGATCAAAAAAGCGTACGCCCAGCGGCGGCATAAACACCAGATTGCTGGACTCCACCCGCTCTCCCGCAGTTTTCAGCATCTCGTAGGTGATCATGCAAAAATCCTCCCCCTGATACTTGCAGTAGTAGGACACGTAGCACTCATCGATCGTCCACGCGATATCCCCATCCTCCTCAACCGGCTTCTTCTCCGGGTCGTTCGCCTCCGTGGTCTGTACCTCCACGCTCCACCTGATCTTGCCCTCTTTCGTCCGGGCTGCAAGCTCTGTGATTCTCCGGCTAAGTTCTTCCTGTCTCATATTTTCTCCTCATCCTCCTTCGTCCGTCTCATTTTTATGTACTAACAGTCTGGCACATAGATCTCCGATAAGTTCTGTAAAATCTCCCCTGCCACATCCGGCTTGTTCATCGTATAGATATGTATATGATTGACACCGTTTGCCACAAGATCAATGATCTGCTCCGTGGCGTACGCGATTCCCGCCTGCCTCATCGCCGCCGGATTCTCTCCGAATCGATCCACGATTGCGAGAAACCGCGGTGGCACCACATTCCCGGAAAGCGATACAATGCGCCTGATCTGAGCCTTGTTCGTCACCGGCATGATCCCGGCCACAATGGGAACGTCAATCCCCTTCCTCAGGGCCTTGTACATGAAATTGTAGAGGATATTGTTGTCAAAAAACATCTGTGTCGTCAAAAATGCACAGCCCGCCTCGACCTTCTTCTTCAGATGATCCAGATCCTCAAAAATTGTCTCCGCCTCCGGGTGTCCTTCCGGATAACACGCCCCGCCAATGCAAAAGTCCCCCTGCGCTCGAATATCCGCAATCAGCTCGCAGGCGTGGCGATACTGATTCGGCAGGGGAAAATCCGCGTGCTCCGGAATATCCCCCCGAAGCGCCAGAATATTCTCACTCC
>CAJLGN010000200.1 GCA_905206195.1 uncultured Roseburia sp. | reverse complement strand
TAGCTGGCCGCAGGGACTGATGCCCCGCAGTATGATGGCAGAATATAAAGCGGGACTCCGGAAAAACGGCGTAAAGCCGCCAGTCGTGGAGGCGGCGCCCGTGAGTCCTGCCAGAGAATACCGCAGAGTGCCGGAGGAGAGACTCCGGGCAAGACTCGGTCTTGACATGTATGAAAAGGAAGCTCCTTTGGAGGATCAGGTAAAGACTGCCACCGAGGTTCAGATTTTACTCGCGCAGCATATCGGTGTACCGGCGAAAGCGGTGGTGAAGACGGGACAGCGGGTGAGTGCCGGGGAGATTGTGGGAGAGGCGAAGGAGGGGCTGTCGGTGAATATCCATGCATCGGTATCCGGTGTTGTGAGGGAAGTGACCGACAGCTATATCATGATAAAAGCAGAGTAAAATGAGGGATAGAGAGGCAGGGGCTATGCAAAAAGCGATTGGGATGATAGAATTTAAGACAATATCGGCCGGAATCACAGCGGCGGATCAGATGGTAAAGGCGGCGGAGGTCGAAATTCTTGAGGCACAGATGGTCTGCCCCGGGAAATATATCGCGCTTATTGCAGGAGAGTTAAGTGCTGTAAAAGCGGCGGTGGAGCGCGCTAAGGCGACCAGACCGGAAGAACTGATCGGAAGCTTTGTGCTGGGTAACCCCGATGCGTCGATATTTCCTGCAATTTACGGAATCGGTCATGTGGACGCGGTGAAGGCGCTCGGCATCTTAGAGACGTACGACGCAGCATCGATCATCGTGGCGGCGGACATTGCGGCAAAGACCGCGATTGTAGATTTGATAGAACTTCGTATCGCGAAGGGAATGTGCGGAAAGTCCTATCTGCTGCTCACCGGAGAGGTGGCAGCGTGCGAGGCTGCGATTGCAAAGGCAAAAGCGTCCGTGGGTGAAAAGGGCATGTTCTTGGATTCTTCCGTGATCGCGCATCCGGATACGCAGATTGGCAGGACAATTATCTAAGGAAAGAGCGATAAAATCAGCGTTTTGTTATAGCCTTCGGCGGATTGTAAGAATTTGCAGGGGAAATTGCTGGTTTGCAGCGCAAATGCGGCGAGGGAAGCGCTTTAATCAGCGTTTCCCTACAGGATAAGTGCAGCGGCATGAGGAGAAAGGAAGGGATCAAACGATGCTTGCGGTTGAGAGAAGAAACCAGATACTCGAAAAACTCCAGGAGGAGAAAAAAGTAATTGTAAGCGAACTTAGCGAGCTGTTTGGCGTGTCTGAGGAGACCATCCGGCGCGATTTAGACAGGCTGGATAAGGAAGGGCTTGCGGTCAAGAGCTATGGGGGCGCGGTTTTAAACGAGAGTGCGGGCATTGATCTGCCGTTTCAGGTTCGCAGGAAGAAGAACATGGCGGGCAAGCAGCGAATCGGAGCGATTATCGCACAGCTTATACAGGACGGGGAGCACATTATTTTAGATCCGAGCACGACGGCTGTAGCGATTGTGAAAGCACTTCAGCACAAACAGCGCTTGACAGTCATCACGAACTCGATCGAGGTGCTGGTGGAACTGGCGGACAAAAGCGGCTGGGACATCATCTCTTCGGGCGGGACGCTGCGCGAGAATTATCTCGCTCTGGTGGGACCTAGAGCCATGGAGGGGATTGCATCTTTTAACGCGGATAAAGCGATTCTTTCCTGCAAGGGAATCGACATGGAAAAAGGAATCACAGACGCAAATGAGATGTTTTCTCAGGTAAAGCAGGCGATGCTAAGCTCGGCGTCACAGCGCATCTTAGCGGCGGATCACACGAAGTTCGACAAAGTGGCATTTTCGAGAATCTGTGAGGTGACGGACATCGACATGGTAGTGACCGACGAAAGACCGTCTGAGGCGTGGATGGAGTATTTCAGGGAAAAGGGGATTGCGTGCCTGTATGAAAAAAAAGACGGAAATCATTGCTTTTGCGAATAACAAGGGCGGCAGCGGGAAAACGACGACCTGCGCGAACGTGGGCTACTCACTTTCCACTCTGGGGAAAAAGGTACTTTTGGTCGACGGCGATATGCAGCTTAATCTGACTCTTTCTTTTTTCTCGGAGGAGGAATCACTTGCATTTGCAGGCGGAGAGAAAAATCTGTACTATGCTATAAAAAAACAGGAGGATCTGACCTCATATATTGTGCCGACGCCATATGAAAATCTGGCTCTGATCCCATCGTCTACGCTGATGAGCGGGATGGAATACGAGCTGTTCACACGCTGGCAGAGAGAACTGATACTAAAAAGCTGCCTGAAGCAGATCGCGGAATCGGATATTTACGATTATATTTTAATTGACGCGCCGCCGACATTGGGAGGATGGGTCATGAATATCCTGTGCGCATCCGATCATGTGGTGATGCCGGTGGAGGCGAGCCCGTGGGGGCTTTTTGGCGTGGCGAATATGTTTGAGTTTTTGGAGGATGTGCATCGCATACACGAGCAACTGCAGTTTTTGGGGATTGCGGTGACGAAGGTGGACGCCAGAAAGAATTATTATAAACAGACGCTGGAAGCCCTAAAGCAGGCAAAAGAGGTATATGTATTTGACCACATTGTGCGTGTGGACAGTGAGATTGAGTGGGCACAGGATGAGAGTCGTCCGGTGATGGTGCACAAAAAGAGCGCGCGGAGCGCGGAGAATATATGGAGCTTGCGAAGGAGGTAGATGAAAATGTCTGTCGGAACAGGAAGCATTAAAAGAGTGGCAGGAAGAGCAGCAGATATGGAAGAAATGAAGACTGCCGGAGAGGTAGAAGTGGAGGCAGGGACTGCGACAAACATGGAACCGGTGGCGGAGAAAAATCCGCCGGAGGGTAAAAAACCGCCATCCGTAAAGAAGTTACCGACAGATCGGAAGACGGCGGCGATTTGTAACACGGCAGAAAAAAAGACGTCTGAGGCAAAAAAAATAGCTTCGGCAGACAATATGGAAACAACTGCAGAGAATACCTGCTGCCATCTGACTGAGGAACTCCCAGTGCATCTGCTCTAGATACGAATCTTTATAAAATTGCCCTCTTTTGCCTTTCGGCAGGGAGGGAGATTTTGCCTGTGAGGATGGGAAAAAACAGTGGAAGAATTATCAAATCGTTTGCCTAAGTATACCATTTTCTGATTCTAATCATTCTAACCGAAGGGGTTGACAAGAATGGTTAGAGTAATTTTAAGGAGGGGTCAGCTTATGAAAAGTTCCATTTTGGCGTCATTATGGCACTCGCATACGATCACACTATATCCTTTCGGCAGTAGGCGCGATTCGATGGAAGATATCATGGAGGTGCAAAAGATTGCATCTTCAATCGCATACTGTGTAGATGCTTTGACAGTTTGCCAATTGATATATTTAGAAACAGTTCCAATAGAAAGTCCTGCAAGAGCAGCTACGTCACGAATTGTTGCAGCCAAGTGTATCCCCCCTCCCACGCACATAAAATAATGAATAATAGCTTGATTCTAGCATAAAGAAGAATGGAATGCAATCATTCAAGAGTTTTATCAGCATCAGTAGGTCTGCTTCATGTACTGTCTGGGTGTGAGTCCCATATATTTTTTAAAGGTCTTGGTGAAGTAGCTGATATCATTAAATCCGCAGCCAAGCGCCACCTCAGTGATGGAGGCATCCGTGGCGGCCAGTTGTTCTCTGGCACACTCGATCCGGTAATAATTCAGGTAGTCGATGGGGGTGCGCAGTGTGATCTGCCGGAAGAAGCGGCAGAAATATTTCGGGTTCATGCCCGCGATGGAGGCGAGATCATCCAGGGAGACATCCTCGGCATAGTGATCCTCGATGTAGCGGAGCACCTGCTTTAGTTGTTTAAGCCGGTAGGAAATCTGCTGCTCGTGGGCGGAGCGCAGGGAGTATAGATTCTCTTTTAGAATCATGCCGATCAGCTGATAGAGAGTGCCGAGCACCGTAAATTCATAGCCGGGATATTTTTCCGGCATGGCAGAAAAAAGAGCCGCAGCAATCTGATCACCTCATAATCGAATCATTTTATCTAAGTGGAAGGAATAGATCACCTGCTCC
>CAJLGN010000199.1 GCA_905206195.1 uncultured Roseburia sp. | reverse complement strand
AATGTCATGGAGGCCCATATAGCGCTTATGAATCTTGAGAATGTCCGGATATTAAAGGAGATGCGCAACTCCGTGAACCGGAAAGTAAACTGTGAGACAGCGAACATCAGCAAAACGGTGAACGCGGCAGTCAAGCAGCTGCGGGACATTGAATATATCAGGGAGACGACAGGGCTTTTGGCTCTGCCAGACAATCTGCGGGAGACGGCGTTGCTCCGGTTGGAATACCCGGACGCGCCGCTTGCAGAACTCGGAACGTACCTCAATCCGCCAGTTGGCAAATCGGGGGTAAATCACAGACTCCGCAAGATCAGCGAGATTGCAGATGGGCTGCGAGAGTAGACTTATGTCAGAAAAGGGAGGAGAAGATGAGAAAGAGTGTCGTAATTCGGATGCAGGAGGAGTTGGAGGCGAGACCAATCGCGCATTTAGTTCAGATGGCGACCAGGTACAGTAGCAGAATTTACCTCGAGGTGAATCAGGTGCGCGTAAATGCGAAGAGCATCATGGGTATGATGAGTCTCGCGATGATGCAGGGAGAGACTGTGGTGCTTGACGCGGAGGGGGAGGATGAGGAGGCTGCGATCGCGGCGCTGGAAAACTTTTTTGTGGGGTAACATGGAGTCGAGGGATAGGAAGAATAAAAATTGATGGGGATCAAGAAAAAATTATTGTTTGTTTTTAATCCGTATTCGGGAAAAGCACAGATTAAAAGTCAGCTTTTGGAAATTGTGGATACGATGGTGAAAGCGGACTATGAGGTGACAATCTACCCGACACAGAGACCTGGCGATGCGATACATAGAGTTGAGACGGAGGCGGGGGAGTACGATCTGGTCGTCTGCAGCGGCGGAGATGGAACGCTGGATGAGACGGTGACGGGGATGATGAACCGGGGTGGGGAGGTGCCGCTGGGCTACATCCCGGCGGGGAGCACGAATGATTTTGCCACTTCGCTTGGCATACCGCGGGACATGGTGCAGGCGGCAAGAACCGCTGTGCACGGAAGAGAGTTTCCCTGTGACATTGGGGCATTCAATCAGGATTTTTTTGTGTATGTGGCGGCCTTTGGGCTGTTTACGAAGGTTTCCTACAAGACCAGCCAGGAGTGGAAAAATGTGCTGGGACACGCCGCGTACATTCTGGAGGGTGCAAAATGTCTGCACGATATTCCCTCCTATCTGATGCAGGTGGAATATGAGGATGTGCGTCTGCAGGATGAGTTTATCTACGGGATGATCAGCAATTCCACCTCGGTTGGGGGATTTAAGGGGATGACGGGCAAGGATGTATTTTTGGACGACGGCGTGTTTGAGGTGACCCTCATCAAAAAGCCGAGAAATCCCATGGAGTTGAATGAGATTATCGCGTCTTTGATCAATCTGGTGGATGACACCGATATGGTGTATTCTTTTAAGACGGACGAGGTGCGCTTTCAAGCAAAGAGCGAGATTCCGTGGACATTGGACGGTGAGTTTGGGGGCGACCACGCGGAGGTTGTGGTGAGGAATCTGCACCGGGCAGTCCGGATTATGGTTCCCAATGACGCTGAGGAGTGAGTGTGCGCGGGGAGATTGTCATAGATTTAACTTTATTTTTTGTATAAAGTAATATATAATATCGTTAGGGTAAAAATTGCCGTATAATGGAAAATCTTAGATTATGGAGGAATACAATTATGTTAGTATCTGCAAAAGAAATGTTAGACAAGGCAAAAGCCGGACACTATGCGGTTGGCCAGTTCAATATTAATAACCTGGAGTGGACAAAGTCTATTCTCCTGACAGCGCAGGAGTGCAAATCCCCAGTTATTCTGGGTGTGTCTGAGGGTGCAGGAAAGTACATGGCAGGCTATAAGACGGTCGCAGCTATGGTGAAGGCTATGATCGAGGAGTTGAACATCACGGTTCCGGTAGCGCTGCACTTAGATCACGGTTCATACGAAGGATGTCTAAAGTGTGTGGAGGCCGGGTTCTCATCGATTATGTTTGACGGCTCTCACTACCCCATTGAGGAGAACGTTGCGAAGACGGCGGAGCTCGTTGCTCTGGCGCATAAGAACGGTATATCCATCGAGGCGGAGGTCGGATCTATTGGCGGCGAGGAAGACGGCGTTGTGGGTGCAGGCGAGTGCGCAGATCCCGAAGAGTGCAAAAGAATTGCAGACCTTGATGTAGATATGCTGGCGGCGGGCATCGGCAACATTCACGGCAAATATCCGGCGAACTGGGCGGGGCTCAGCTTTGAGACCCTGGATGCCGTACAGAAACTGACAGGCGCGATGCCTCTGGTACTGCATGGAGGTACTGGAATCCCGGAGGATATGATTAAGAAGGCGATCTCTCTTGGCGTGGCAAAGATTAATGTAAACACAGAGTGTCAGCTCTCCTTTGCGGATGCAACGCGCAAATACATTGAGGCGGGCAAGGATCTTGAGGGGAAGGGATTTGATCCGCGCAAGCTGTTGGCTCCAGGTGCAGAAGCGATTAAGGCTACCGTAAAAGAGAAGATGGAGCTCTTTGGCTCTGTGGGCAAGGCAGAATAAGAGGGGATGGAGCGGCCGGCGGGTGGGGCTGACCGGCTGCTCAAAAGACAGTAGGAGGTAGAAGGGGCATAGGATTAACGGGGGAAAATGAAGAGCATAAGATATATATTCTTGGCATTAATGGTGTCTATCATAGCAATTGTTTTGACGTTGTTAACAGCGATTAATTACAGATATTCAAAGTCCATCATTATCGCGGATGTGGAGAAGCAGTTGATGGGCTCTGTCAGCATTGGGACGGCACAGATTGATGGGTGGGTGGAGCAGCACGTGGCGGAGATTGAGACGATCGCTGACACACCTATATTAGAATCGGGGGATATGGAGGCCATCAATGGGTACCTGGGCGAGGAATTGCAGGCATTGCCCGAGTACAGCAGTTTTTGGGTTTCCGATCTCCAGGGAGACTGGTATTCTCCGCTTGGAACTTCCGGGAGCATCGCCGAGAGGGCATATTACACCGAGATTCTTGCAAATAAAAAAACCGTGGTGTCTGAGCCGCTCATTGGAAAGGCGGACGGCAAGATGGTTGTAGTCATCGCGACCCCTATTATAATGGATGGAGAGATGGTGGCAATCCTTGGGGCAAACATCAAAGTGGAGGAGTTAACCGGGGTTGTCAATTCTATAAAGATCGGCGAGACAGGGCGCGGCCAGCTGATTTTACAAAATGGTGTGGTAGTTGCACATCCAGATGAGGAGAAGGTCATGAACTACAACGCCTTTGAAGCCCAGGACAGTTTGTTGTATGGGAAAGAGCAGCAGCTGCTGGAGAATGAATCGGGAATCACAACCGTGACAGAAGGTGGCGAGGACATCTATGTCACTTATGCGCGGGTTCCTTCGACAGGATGGATTCTCTGCGTAAGCGTAGACGTCGGAGAGTTTACAGAAAGCCTAAATACATATCTGAAAAACAGTATCGCGATACTGGTGATTCTACTTTTGACGGCAAGTATCGTTGTCTGGTGCTTTGCGACGTGGGTGACAAAGCCAATCAAGAAGCTGCAAAATGCCGCAGATCAGATGGCACAGGGAGATTGCACTTCCACCATAGATATTCAAAATAAGACCGAGATTGGCGCTTTGGCATCTTCCTTCCGAACCATGGGAGGGAATATCAAGTCGCTGCTGAGGAACATCCACGAGTCCTCCAGTCAGGTCACAAGCTCCTCGCAGGAGATTCTTGCGACGGCGTCGCTTGCGGTCGAGCATACGAGGGAAGTTGCAGAGATTGCAAACAAGATGGAGGAGGAGTCCAGAGTTCAGATTGATTCCGTTGAGAGAATTACAGACGCTGTGAGACAGATTTCTGCGTCCATCACACAGGCAGACAGCAATATCGCCGACGTGGTTGAGGCGGCGGACAATACGGTGGCTGCGGCACAGAACGGGAATCAGGTGATGAATTCTGCCATTGGCCAGATGGAGGAAATCACGCGCGTGGTTGCAGATACTGCAGATGTGATCGCGGAGGTGGGAGCACATTCCCAGCAGATAAATGGAATTGTG
>CAJLGN010000198.1 GCA_905206195.1 uncultured Roseburia sp. | reverse complement strand
GTCTTTATTCTGGTCATCGGTTCCACCTTCGGAGCGGACGAGATCGGTTTTAAGACGACGCCGGATACGAGCTATGTGGAGATCCCTGTGTACAGTTTTGCGCTCGGTGAGCCCAACTATGCATTTCTGACGGTGTTTTTGACGCTGCTGCTGCTGTTGTATTACAATTATGAGAAGCTCAATAAGTGGTGGTTTTTCGGCACGAGCGCGGTGGCGCTCATCTTCTACAAGCTGACTTTTTGCCGCACGGGAATTGCAGTGTTCTTCTTTTGCTGGGGTCTGATTGCTTTTGAAAAATGTGTCAAAAATAAAAAAATGAAATTTATTCTGGCGATGTCCATTCCGGTGGGAGCGCTGTTTAGCTTCGCAACTATGGTAATCTATAATGGGAGTAATCCGGTGATGAAGCTGTTAAACCACTATGTGTCGGGGCGCATCTACATCATGAGCAGCTATTATAACGATCAGGGGCTTGCGCTCTATCCGCGGACGCAGGAGTCGTTCTACGCGAGCTACTACGGTTTGATTGACAATTCTTATATGTTCGTGCTGCTGTACTGCGGCTGGATCGTGGCGCTTTTCTTCTTTGCGCTGGTCAGTTGGATGCTTTTGCGCTTGTACCGGCAGGGATACTATAAAGAGCTCGTCATGTTGGGGACACTCGCACTCTACGGAGTGCTGGAGCAGTTTGTCATGAACGGATTTATGAACCCGTTTATCCTGCTTGGCGCGATTCTTCTGTACCCGGATATATTAACTTCGGAGGAACAGTCACGGTGCAACCAGTCAGCGCAGGTGTTGCCATGACCGTAAGAAAATGATACATGCGTGCAAAAATCCTATCGCTGAAAGCGATTTGCAATGGATTTTTGCAGGTGACTGTGGGGGCTGACAAACAGTGACAGAAAAGAGGTTGGCTATGAAGCGGTATCGAATCCTACAAGTGCATAATTTTTATCAGATTCCGGGCGGCGAGGACGTTGTGGTCCGCAATGAAAAGCGGCTGCTGGAGGAGCATGGTCATACGGTTTACACCTATTACCGCACGAATAAGGAATTGAAGGAAAAGGGGATATGGGGAAAGCTCTGTCTGCCATTTACTGCGGTTTATTCCTTTCGGACGGTGCGGGAGATCAAGAAAATGATCGTGGAAAATAAAATCGACATTGTGCATGTGCACAATACGCTTACAATGGTGAGTCCGTCTGTTTTTTACGCGGCATTTGGGTGTCGTGTGCCTGTCGTGCAGACGCTGCACAATTTTAGGATGCTCTGTCCGGCGGGGTCTTTTTTTCGCGATAATGTGATCTGCGAGGAGTGTGTTGCCGACGGTCTGCGCTGTTCCGTGCGTCATAAATGTTACCGCGGGAGTACATCGCAGACGGTGGTGAGCGCAATGATTTTAAAGATTCATCGTATGCTTGGCACTTATCGCCGGGTCAATTTTATCTGTCTGACAGAATTTAACCGGAATAAGCTGTTAAACGCTCTAAACGCACCGAGCGTGCCAAAGCAGCGGTGGGCGGTTGACGCAGACCGGGTTTACATTAAGCCGAATTTTACGTTTGCGGAAGGGCTTGCGCCGAGCAGTGAAAGCGGGCAGGAGGAGTATTTCTTATTTGCCGGGCGTGTGGAGGCGTTAAAGGGCATTGATATTGCGATCAAGGCGTTTGAGAAGCTGCCGGAGAAAAAGCTCTATATTGCGGGGACAGGTCCGATGATGGAGGAAATGCAGGCGTATGTCAAGGAGCATCAGCTTACAAATATCCGCTTTTTGGGATATTTGCAGAAGGAGGAGATGTCGGAGCGTTTTTATCACGCAAAGGCGGTCATCATGACCTCGCAGTGCTATGAGGCGTTCGCGATGACGATCGCGGAGGCATATTCTTACGGTGTGCCTGTCATTGCCGGAAGTGTCGGAAATATGGACGGCATGGTCAAGGAAGGAATCACGGGTGTGAAATTTCAGTACAATTCGGCGGAGGAGCTCGCAGAGAAGGTGCGAGAGTTTGAGACGCTTGATATTCAAAAGCTGAAGGAGAATGCCAGGGCCTTTTATCAGGAGCGATTAAGACCGGAGGATAATTATAAAAAGCTAGAGGAAATCTATGAGGATATTTTAACGAAATACAATTAGATGAGAGGGGGGGAGTGGATGAGAAAGAAAGCAGTTTTTATTACAAATATTCCATCGCCGTACCGCGTCGATTTTTTTGTCTATCTGCAGAAAAATTTCCCAAAATACGAGTTTCATGTGATTTTTTCCGGAGCCGGCATGGAGAACCGGAAGTGGAGCGTAGAACTGCAGGAATTGGAACATGCCGTCTTTTTAAAATCGCGCACCATTGTGATCCGCAAACGGTTTGACGACCGTTATATTTTTCTGCCGACAGGGGTGGAAAAGGCACTGGCGGACATAGGGCCGGATATGGTATTTGCGATGGAGTACAATCCGACGATTTTGCGCGCGGTGCACTGGTGCAGGAGATGCAGAATTCCGTTTGTGAGCTGGACGGATGGGACGCTTTATTCCGAGCGTCATATCGGGAAAGTGCAGCGCCTTTCCAGAAGCTATATCATAAAGCGCGCGGCGGCGTTTGTGGCGAGCAGCACTGCCGCAAAGGAGGCGCAGGTTGCATATGGTGCAGATCCGGCAAAGTGTTTTATCTCCTATCTGACCGTGGATATCGACAAGTATCTGGCAAAAAAAGAGTCCTACGGGGCGAGGCAGCTTCTCTATGTCGGGAGTCTGATTCAGCGTAAGGGACTCGATCTCCTGATGCCCGCGCTTGCGCGGACGGCGGAGGATATCCGGCTTATCATCGTGGGTGAGGGGCAGGAGCGCGCGCTTTTGGAGGAGCAGATTGTAAAGCTTTGCATAGCCGACCGGGTGGAGTGCCGGGGCTACGTGGAGGGCGAGCCGTTGCGTGAGCTGTACCGCACATCGGATGTCTTTATTCTTCCGACGAGGGAGGACTGTTTTGGGCTTGTGATCCTGGAGGCGATGTGCGCCTCCCTTCCGGTGATCTCCTCCAAGTATGCGGACGGCGCAAGAGATTTGCTCGCAGAGGGAGAGAACGGGTATATCGTTGACCCGGAGGACACAAAGGCATTCGCAGAGACGATCGAGCGCATATTTGAGGAGGGCAGGCTTGCTCGGATGGGTGCATGCAGCTATGAGAGGGCACAGAAGTTTTCGTTTGCGCAGGTGGCAGAGGGCTGTATCGCAGCGCTTCGGTATGTGCTTGGCGAATAGATGGAATGGAAGAAGCAATGAAAAAAAGGATATTATTTAATGGTTTGGGAAATCGCGGTTGGATTGGCGGTCTTTATTATCTGAAAAATATTATATTCAGTTGTTTGCAGAGTGAAGAAATCACAAAAAGATTTGACATTGTCGTGTTGATTGACCCAAAGCACGCGGATATTTTTGATTGCTTTGCAGATACGGGCGGCGTTGAAATCCGTGTTTTTGCGGGAGAGAGCAAATGGAAACTGATGCTTTATGAGATGCGTCTCATCTGGCTGGGGGGCGTTGGGTACTGCTATGCGCTGGAATTAAACAAGATTGGACGGTTTTTTAAGAAAAAAGGGATTTTCTGGATACCGGATTTCCAGCATCGGACATTGCCGGAATTTTTTTTGCAGGAGGAGCTTGCCCAAAAGCAGCAAAAGGACACCGAGATGGTCATGAGCGCCAACACTATGGTGTTAAGCAGTCTGGACGCAAAGAATGATCTGGAGCGCTTTTATCCCGGGTATCGCTGCAAGATTGAGGTAGTGCACTTTGTCTCTTATATAGAGCCGGAAATTCGTGCGATTACGCCAAGCCTTGAGGAGGCAGTGCGGGAGAAATTTGGATTGAAAAAGAAATACATCTATCTGCCCAATCAGTTCTGGCAACATAAAAATCATATTGTGGCGGTGCGGGCGATTGAGGAACTAAAAAAACGCGGCGCATTAGCTGATTATGATTTTGTATTTACAGGAAATCTGGAGGATTACCGAAATCCTGCATATATCAATCGCTTAAAGGAAATTATGGAGGCGCCGGAGGTGG
>CAJLGN010000197.1 GCA_905206195.1 uncultured Roseburia sp. | reverse complement strand
GAGATTTATCGGAATCACCAGGGGGGTGGGGGCGGGAAAGTCAGCGATTCTTTCTTATCTCGCGCAAAAGCCGGGCACGCGGGTCATGCTTGCGGATGAGATCGCACGTGATCTGATGGAGCCGGGAACCGAGTGGTATGAGAAAATCCGGGAGGTTTTTTGGGGCGAGGATATTTTTTTGCCGGAGGGCGGCCTTGATCGGGGAAAGCTTGCAGCAGTTATTTTTTCAGACGAGGCACAAAGGCGGCGGATGAACGATATCGTACATCCGGCGGTCAAGCAATATGTGAGGCGACAAAATGAGACGGAGCGGGAACGCGGTGTGTTAAAGCTTCTGATCTTGGAGGCGGCGCTTCTGATTGAAGAACATTATGATGAAATTTGTGACGAACTCTGGTATATTTATACCAGTGAGGAAAATAGGGAACAGCGTCTGATGGAAAGCAGGGGATATTCCAGGGAAAAGGTATATCGGATATTTGCCAGCCAGCTGGGCGAGGAGGACTACCGCAGCCACTGTAAGGTCACAATAGACAACAATGGGACGGTGGCGCAGACATTTACCCAGATTGACGAGGCGCTGAAACAAGCCTGACGGTCGATCAGATCTGTATATTTACTGTGCAGATCGCTGGAAACCATGACACAGGAAAGCGGCAATTCATCGCTGAAAGGCGATTTTTTGTGGATTGCCGCACGTAACTGTGAGGGAGCGAAAAAGTTATAAATTAAGAAGAATGAGTAGGAGATACCGCAGATGAGTGATACGAGCTTATTCGACCAGCCACTGGTGTTTGGACTTGATATAGGAACAAGAAATGTGGTTGGAACCGTAGGTTACAGGACAGAGAGCGAATTTGTTGTCGTGGCGCAGCATATTATGGAGCATGAGACCAGAGCCATGCTGGATGGACAGATCCACGACATTGGGCGCGTGGGCAGGATTATAACCAAAGTGAAGGAAGAACTGGAGTCGCAGATTGGGCAGACGCTGACCGACGTGTGCATCGCTGCCGCGGGGCGCGTGCTAAAGACAGTCACGACGACGGTCACCTGTGAATTTGCCGAGGAGACCGTTGTGACCGGGGAGGATATCCACACGCTGGATCTGCTTGGAATTGAGAAGGCGCAGGGTATTTTAAAGGAGATGAACGACACTAAATATAAGTTTTACTGTGTCGGCTATTCTGTCGTGCGGTATTATCTCAACGATGAGCCGTTCTCGAATCTGGAGTCCCACAAGGCGGATCAGATCAGCGAGGACGTGATTGTGACCTTCCTGCCGGAGGACGTTGTGGATGGTCTGTATGCGGCAGTTGGAATGGCGGGACTTTGTGTGGCCAATCTGACGCTGGAGCCTATCGCGGCGATCAACGTCGCGATCCCGGAGAATTTTCGGCTGCTCAACATTGCCCTGGTGGATATCGGAGCTGGAACCTCCGATATTTCTGTGACGAGGGATGGGAGCATTATCGCGTACGGCATGATACCGCTGGCGGGGGATGAGATCACGGAGTTGATCGTGGAGAATTACCTCGTGGATTTTAAGACTGCAGAGTATATCAAGCTGTGCAGCGGGACTGAGGACAAGATTACTTACAAGGATATCATGCTGATCGAGCACACCATCCCCGCGGAGGAAGTGTGGGAGCTGACTGCTCCTGTCGTGGATACGATGACCACTGAGGTGGCCACAAAGATTAAGGAGATGAACGGCGATAAGACCGTCAGCGCGACTTTTGTTGTCGGCGGAGGAGGAAAGATACACGGCTACACGGAATTGCTGGCGGAAAAGCTTGGGCTGCCTCAGGAGCGCGTCGCTCTGCGCGGCGAGGAGGTGCTGCGCGAGGTGACGTTCCTGCAGACAGAGCTGAAAAAGGATCCTCTGCTGGTGACCCCGATCGGTATCTGCCTCAATTATTATGACCATCGCAACAGCTTAATCATGGTGCGGTTCAACGGAGAGCGAATCAAGCCCTACGACAACAATAAGCCCACGATCGTCGACGCGGCGCTTCAGTCTGGATTTCCGAACGAGGAGCTTTTCCCGAAACGAGGAAAAGAGCTGCAGTTTACGGTGAACGGGGCGAGCCGGATCGTGCGGGGCGAGGCGGGAGAGTCCGCGGTCATCTATATGAATGACAGACCGGCGAACATCAACACGCCGCTGGAACCAAACAGTGACATCATCATTGAGCCGTCCACGCAGGGGGCGCCGGCATCCCTGGCGCTGGAGCAGTTGGAAGAATATTCAGCCTCTGGCATGACTTTTGCGGTCAACGGCAGAATTGTCCGCTGCCCGAAGTTTTTGGAGGTAAATGGAAGCCTGGAGCTTCCCTCCTACATGATTTGTGAGGGAGATCAGATTGAGACGAGGAATTTCTATACGGTGGGTCAGCTGGCAGAATTTATGGACGTGGAAGTGGATGCCGATCATGAGATCGTGGTAAATAACCGCACAGCGACCATGGACACATTGATCTATGAGAATTTTACGATTGATTGGACGGTACTCTCCTTTGGGGCGGCTGCAATCCCGCCAGAGCAGCTTCCGGTTGCGGTGGAGTGGAACAGACCGCAGGGGCTGGCAGAGCCGGTATCTGGGAAGCCAGAGAATGAGATCGAGGGAGACGCTGTGGATTTAGAGGCAGATGCCGCAGAAGAAATAGAGACTGCACAATTGCCGGAGGTCGCGGAGTCCGCTGTGGATGGTGCGTCAGATGCTGCATCTGCGGATTCCGGGATTGCGCAGGATGTGGGGGAAAGCGAGGCGGCAACAGATGCCGTGGAGACAAAAGAGCCCCAAATGTCGGAGGATACAAAGGAAGACAAAACGGAGGGAAGTGCACAGGTAGAGCCACAGTTGGAGAGCGGCGCGGTCACAGTGTACGTCAACGGTCAGCCTGTGCGCCTCACGGGGAAGAACAGCTATATTTTTGTGGATATTTTTGATTTTTACGACTTTGATCTGAGCGCGTCTGCGGGAAGGGCGATCATCACGGAGTTAAACGGAAAAAATACGCCGTTCACAGCTGTACTGGCGCCCGGAGATGAGATTCAGCTGGGCTGGAAAGAAAAGTAGGATTGTGGTGAAGCCGCGCGGCCGGGAGCGCTGGCAGAGGGAGAAGCAGAGTGAGAGGGATTTGGCTAGAACAGTCCCCAAAAGAAAAGAAAGAGAACAAAAAGATGGAATTATGCAGCATTGCGAGTGGGAGCAGCGGAAATTGTATCTGTGTCGGCTCCGATACATGCCACATTTTAATCGATGCCGGCATCAGTGGCAAAAGAATCGAGGAAGGGCTGAACTCGTTTGATTTAAAGACGGAGGAGATGCAGGGGATTTTAATCACACATGAGCATACCGATCACATCGCCGGGCTTGGCGTCCTGGCAAGGCGCTACGGAATTCCGATGTACGCCACAGCGGGGACGATCGACGCAGTTTTACATACGAAATCGGTGGGAAAGGTGGAGGAAAGTCTCTTTCATGAGATCACGCCGGGCGTGGATTTTGTGATCGGAGATCTGACCGTAGAGCCGATCGCGATCCCACACGACGCGGCGGAACCGGTGGCATACAAGATCAAGCAGCCGGGCCGGACCATGGCTGTGATCACAGATCTCGGAAACTATGATGCGCAGATCATCGAGAGGTTAAAGAACATTGACGTGCTCCTTCTGGAGGCAAACCACGACGTACATATGCTTCAGGTGGGCGCTTACCCCTATTCGCTCAAACAGCGTATCTTAGGGGACAGGGGGCATCTCTCGAATGAGCTTTCGGGCAGACTTTTGGGCGAAGTGCTCCACGATGGATTTAAAACTGTCGTCCTGGGGCATTTGTCGAAAGAGAACAACTATGAGGAGCTCGCCTATGAGACGGTGAGACTTGAGGTGACGATGGGGGAAAATCCCTATAAGGGAGATGATTTCCCGATGTACGTTGCCAGGCGGGATGGGCCGTCGGAGCGGATTGTTTTTTAAAAAATAGTGCTGCGAGAAGCGATAAAAGCTAGAAAGGATGGAGGGCAAAATGGAGAACACAGCAGACAAGGTAATCATCACTGTGGTT
>CAJLGN010000196.1 GCA_905206195.1 uncultured Roseburia sp. | reverse complement strand
CGCGGCCCCGACCTTGGCAAGGTCGTGCTCCACCAACTGAGCCACTCGCGCATATCGTGCTGTATCTGATGTATTTCTATCAGACACATACGATATCTTACTATGCGAGTGATAATTTGTCAACTGTTTTTGAGAAAATTCTCAAGATTTTTCAAACAGCTGACACAACGTACAGATATCGCGTCGGAAAACTGTATAGAATCCCTGTCATGTTACGGCGTCCAATTCATATAATATAGTAATCAGCATTTGGAGGCTTAGGGTGAGCGCGAAGACAAAGATTGTGGTTCTTCATATGAAAGAACTCATTTATACACTGATTTTTGCGGGGCTTGGGATATTACTGATCATTCTTCTGTTGTTTATGTTTCTACCGAGAGGAAAGAATGGGGACACCGTGGAGACGATGAATTATGTGGCGGGGGTTTACACATCCTCAGTTCTGTTTGGAAACCATACGGTGGATGTGCAGGTGATCGTGGATGAGAGCCGGATTCAATCGATCTCTATGACGAACCTGGATGAGACAGTTGCAACGATGTATCCGCTTATGGAGCCGGCGCTTGACAGTATTGGGGAGCAGGTCATAGAGAAGCAGTCAACAGAGGGGATTACATATAACGCCGACAATCAGTATACGTCAATCGTACTGCTGAATGCCATCGAGAATGCGCTTTCCAAGGCCAGAGTTGTGGAGGGCGAAGTGGAGAAGTAAGAAAAGGTGAAGCTGTGCGTAAGAGTCGCTGCGAAGAGAAGCAGCGGCTCTTTCTTTTCGGACATCATTATTTCGCAGCGTCGAGAGAGCTGATATAGTTGTTGAGGGCATCCAGATTTGCGTAGATGGTCTGCATTGGCTTGCTGTTCTCGTATATGTTGTAGGTGGAATATCCCGCCCAGGAGATGAGAGCGATAGCGATCGCCCATCCACAGGCAACCGCGAGCATGTGTTTTCTTTTCTCCTGCACCATGATTTTTTTGCGGTTCGCTTTTTCTTCTTTGTAACGGTCAACTTTTGCCTGACTCATAAAAATCTCCTCTTAAATAATAGATTGGTGCGGGAATATGCCCCTGCACAGTCTGAAAGCATTTTCATTGGCTGTCATGTCAAAGTGTGAACTATAACGAGAAAAATTATACTCCATCTGAGCAAAAAATGCAACAGAAATGAACCTTGTCAACGGGGAGAAAATTAGGTAAAATGAATGTCTGACGAGAAGTTTGGCAGATCGGTTCAAAAGCCGGTTAGGTGTAGAGGAAGGGGAAAAATATGAGTCTTGCAGATCGGATTTTTGTGGATATGTGTAAAGATATTTTGGAGAGCGGAACCAGCACGGAGGGAGAAAAAGTCCGTCCACACTGGGAGGATGGAGCGAGCGCCTACACGATAAAAAGGTTCGGTGTGGTGAACCGCTATGATTTGTCCAGGGAGTTTCCTGCGATCACGCTTAGGAAGACAGCGATCAAAACCTGTGCGGAGGAGATGCTGTGGATCTGGCAGCGCAAGTCCAACAACATCAATGACCTCAACAGTACAGTCTGGGATGCGTGGGCGGATGCCGACGGCTCCATCGGAAAGGCGTACGGTTATCAGCTCAGTGTGAAGCACCAATACAAGGAGGGCGCGATGGATCAGGTGGACCGCGTCATCTACGACTTGAAGAATAATCCGTTTAGCCGCCGTATCATGACAAATATCTATGTGCATCAGGATCTGCATGAGATGAATCTTTATCCGTGTGCATATAGTATGACATTCAATGTGACTCACAAGCGCGGGGAGGAGAAGCTGATGCTGAATGCCATTTTACACCAGCGCTCGCAGGATGTCCTCGCAGCGAACAACTGGAATGTCTGTCAGTATGCAGTTCTCATACATATGCTGGCACAGGTTTGTGATATGCAGGTCGGGGAGTTGATGCATGTGATTGCGGACGCGCACATCTATGACCGCCATGTCCCAATCATCAGGGAGCTGATTGAGCGGGAGCAGCATCCAGCGCCGAAGTTTACACTGAACCCGGAAATCAAGGACTTCTACCAGTTCACGACAAAGGACATCACAATTGAGGATTACGTGACGGGACCGCAGATTAAAAATATCCCCATAGCAGTCTAAGGGGACTTTATATCGAAGTCCTCTTAGACCGAAGAATGCAAAAGCGGCATTCTGCCCACATATTGGATGATTCAGGGAGGTATTTTATGAATTTAATAGTAGCAGTGGATAAAAACTGGGCGATTGGAAGTAAAAATCAGCTTTTGGTGCGAATTCCGGCGGATCAGAAGTTTTTCCGGGAGATGACGACGGGGAAGGTGGTTGTGATGGGGAGAAAGACGCTTGAGAGCTTCCCGAATGGACTGCCGCTCAAGAACCGGACGAACATTGTGGTGACCCGCGATAAGGATTACCAGGTTCCCGATGCGATCATTGTTCACGATACGGATGAGCTGCACGAAGAGCTGAAAAGTTATCCGAGCGAGAGCATTTTTGTAATTGGCGGCGAGACGATTTACCGTCAGCTTTTGGACGAGTGTGATGTGGCGTATGTCACGAAGATTGATTACGCGTTTGACGCGGATGCGTATTTTCCAAATCTGGACGAAATGACAGCGTGGAGTGTCACGGAGAGTGGTGAGGAACAGACGTATTTTGATCTGGAGTACTATTTTTATAAATATGAGCGAACCGCCTGACGGGATGGATCTTTGTGTTAAAGACATTTGGCTTTATTGGGCAAAGGTTCTTGATGTATTTTAATATTATTGATTTATCTTTTGAATGGATTGCAATTCTGGAAGAGATGGGCTATAGTTTTTTACAATAATCTCATTTTCGGGGGATTTTGCAGAATATGATTCGGGTTTCAGAGCGAATAAGGAGGGCGGCATGGATATTACGGGCAGAAAGTTATTTGTGAAGGCGTTGCAGGAAGAGGGTGTAGATACCATCTTTGGCTATCCGGGCGGTACCGTGACGGATCTTTTTGATGAATTGTATAAGCAGGATGAAGTCAAGATCGTTTTGCCCAGACACGAGCAGGGGCTCATCCACGAGGCGGAGGGTTATGCGAAGTCCACGGGAAAAGTGGGGGTGTGCCTTGTGACCAGCGGGCCGGGGGCGACCAATATCATCACTGGGCTCGCGGACGCGCACTACGATAATATCCCGCTTGTGTGCTTTACCGGGCAAGTTCCGCTCCCCCTCATTGGGAACGATGCTTTTCAGGAGGTTGATATCGTCGGGATGACCAGCAGTATCACAAAGTACGGGGTGACAGTCCGCAGAAGAGCGGATTTGGGGCGCATCATCAAAATGGCGTTCCACATCGCCTCCACGGGGAAGCCAGGACCGGTTCTGATCGACATTCCAAAGGACATTCAGACGACGCCGGGGCCGGCGGAGTACCCGTCCAGTGTGCAGATTCGCGGCTATAAGCCGAACGAGACCGTCCATGTGGGACAGTTGAAGAAAGCATACAAGATGTTGCGGGCGGCGGAGAAGCCTCTGATTCTGGCTGGCGGCGGCATCAACATCGCAAAGGCGAACGATAAATTGTTACAATTTGTCGAGAGGACACAGATTCCAGTTGTCACGACAATCATGGGAAAAGGGGCGATTCCCACCAGCCATGCGCTCTATGTTGGCAACAGCGGAATGCATGGAAGGTACGCTGCCAATACGGCGGTCAGCGAGTGTGATCTGCTCTTTTCCATCGGGACGCGCTTCAATGACCGGATTACCGGTGATTTAAATGAGTTTGCACCCGGGGCGAAGATCGTACATATTGATGTGGACACGGCATCCATCTCCAGAAATGTAGTCGTGGATGTTCCGGTAGTTTCCGACGCGAATCTGGCGCTCGAGAAGCTTTTGGAGTGGGCGGAATCGATGGATACAGAGAGGTGGCGGGCGCAGATTGCCAAGTGGGACAAGATAAATCCGCTTGAGATGCGCAGGGATCATGGCATGACACCACAGATGATTTTCGAGCATGTCAACCGTACTTTCGAGGAGGCGATCTATGTCACGGATGTGGGACAGCATCAGATGTTCACAAGCCAGTACTTCGAGCTGGATTCCAGACATCAGCTT
>CAJLGN010000195.1 GCA_905206195.1 uncultured Roseburia sp. | reverse complement strand
CTATGACCCTCTGCTTGTAAGGCAGATGCTCTCCCAGCTGAGCTAAGATCCCATGTTCGTCGGTCACTACCGCAACCGACTTGATTAGTATACTATCCGCTTTTCAAAATGTCAACACTTTTTGTGACATTTTTTACAACATTTTTCTGCCCCAAAGTTTCTCCAAAGTGCGCTTCTACTCCTGCAGCAGCCGCTCCACCAGCTTCACACATCCTGCCGCGTCCTTGGCGTCGCCGTCCGCACCGATTTCCTCGGCAAACCTCTCTGTGATCGCCGCTCCACCGATGACCACCTTGCAATCGCAGCCTCTCTCCCCTGCCAGCACAACCACATCCTTCATGCGCATCATCGTCGTTGTCATCAGCGCCGACAATCCAATCACCTTTGCCTGCTCCTGAATTGCGGTGTCCACGATGGTCTCAACCGGGACATCTTTCCCCAGATCAATCACGCGGTAGCCATAATTCTTCAGCATCAGAACGACAAGATTCTTTCCTATATCATGGATATCACCCTGCACCGTCGCCACGACAAGCGTCGCCTTCTCCTCCATCTGATCCCGCTTTAGCATCGGCTCCAAGTGCTCAATCGCTATCTTCATCGCATTTGCAGACGCTATCAGCTGGGGCAGGAAATACTTTTGCTTATCAAAAAGGTCTCCAACCTCATTGATCGCAGGAATCAGATGCCGGTTCAAAATATCCTCCGCGGTTTCCCCACCCGCAAGAGCTGCCTTCACCTCATCCAAGATACTGTTTTTATTTCCCTTCAAAACCGCCTCATACACCGCGCTCCTTTGCTTCTCTGCATCTGCACACTGTCCCACCGCGACATCCGCCGTTTTCGCCGCACTGTTTCCATCACTCTGCGCGCCGGGCTTCTTCGCGTCTGCCGGAACCATCACGCGCTCCATCCCGGCATATTTCTCCGCAAGAAAATTCATTCGCTCGATGTAGCGAATATCACTCCCCTCCTTGCTAAGAAGCATATCTGACGCGAAAGCCGCATTCATCAATAGTTCCTGTGACGGGTTTGCGATTGCCATCGTAAGCCCACTTTCGATCGCCATCGTCAGAAACGCTGTGTTGATGTGGGTTCGCTCTGGAAGTCCAAAGGAGATATTGGAAAGTCCACAGACTGTCGGTAGCCCAAGCTCATTTTTGCAATAAGAAAATGTATCAAAGCACTCCCGCGCCGCCTGTGGATTCGCCCCGATGGTCGTCACGAGCCCGTCCACGATAATATCTTCTTTTTCCATTCCGATCGCTTCCGCGCGCGCCAAAATCTTCCGGATAATCCCATGCTTTTCTGTGGAGTCCTTCGGGAGCCCTGCGTCCGAGAGCGGCAGCAGAATGAACATCGCTCCATATTTTTTTGCAATCGGAAGGAGCTTCTCGATCTTCTCCTGCTCCATAGAAATGGAGTTGATGAGCGCGCGCCCCGGATAGATGCGCAGCGCTGCTTCGATGATGTCCACATGGCTCGAGTCAATGCACAACGGCAGATCCACGGTGAATGCCACCTCATAAATTGCTTTTAACATCATCTCCTTCTCGTCGATGCCGTTCATTCCCATATTGATATCGAGAATCTGCGCTCCGTTCTCCTCCTGCTCCAGCGCCATCTGACGCACCAGATTTAAATTCCCCTCCCGGAGTTCTGCCTGGAGTTTTTTCTTGCCCGTCGGATTGATCCGCTCCCCGATCACCATAAAGTTCCCGTCCAGGCACACCTCAACCGCCATCCGCTCAGAGGTGACTACTCTGCGGCGGCGTGAGAGGGGCTTTCTCACTTCCATTTCTGCAACTGTCTGATGCAACGCTTTGATGTGCGCCGGGGTCGTCCCGCAGCATCCACCGATGACAGACGCCCCCGCCTCCACAAGCTTCGCCCCGACGACTGCGAACTCCTCCGGAGTCGTACGGTACACTGTGACGCCCTCCGAGAGCTGTGGCATCCCTGCGTTTGGCTTCGCCAAAATCGGGACGGTGGCGTACGCTGCCATCTTCTCGACGAGGGGAATCATCGCCTCCGGCCCTGTGGAGCAATTGAGCCCTATCACATCCACCCCGAGACTCTGGAGGGTGCAGACTGCCGTCTGTGGATCCGTCCCGTACAGTGTGCGCCCATCCTCATTGTAAGTCAGCGACACCATGATCGGCAGATCGCACACTTCCCGGATCGCGATGACCGCCGCACGGCACTCCTGCAAGCTCATCATAGTCTCCACCACAAAAAGATCTGCGCCCGCCTCAGCGATCACAAGCGCCTGATCCCGATAAATCTCCACCAGCTCCTCAAACAGCAACTCGCCCAGGGGATATAGCTGCTCCCCAGTCATCGTGAGATCGCCAGCGACCAGAGCTTTTCCACCCGAAGCCCGCTTTGAGAGAGCCACAAGATCGCGGTTGATCGACACAAGCTTCGCCCCCAGTCCATACTCCTCCAGCTTGATGCGGTTCGCGGTGAACGTAGGAGCAAACAAAATATCCGTCCCCGCCGCCACGTAGCCCGATTGCAATTGTTCCAGCACTTGCGGATTCTCCAGAATCCACTGCTCCGGGCAAACACCCACGGGCATGCCCGCCTGCTGCAAGTTCGTCCCGGTGGCCCCGTCAAGCAGCACGACTCTGCTTTTTACAAGTTCCTGAAATTCCTCTCTTGTCATCCTTTGTCCCTCCCATGCACGCACACCATACACATTTCTTGCTGATTGTCTTTCATTATGCCATTTCCTTCCACACAGCGCAAGCCTTTTCCAATCTGCCCCTACAACCGAAGCCCCACCAAAATATTTTATCTCACAATTTGCAATGAATTTATCATAAATTTATCGAAAAAAACAAAACCTTGTGATACGATAGAACACATCGAATCTTACAGTAAACGTCGGAGGTTTCCTATGAAAAAAAAGATATCGCTCATCGCCCTTGACATGGACGGCACACTTTATAACAACAAGAGCCAGATTTCCCCCACGGATGAGACGGCAATCCGGGAGGCAGCTGCAAGCGGAGTGACCGTCGTCATCTCGACCGGTCGTCCATATGCCGGGCTTTCTGCGGAATTCTTGGCAACACTTGGCATCCGCTACGCCATCACGTCAAACGGAGCAGCCGTCTACCATCTCCCCGACAAAAAATGTCTCTTTGAGAGCTGTATGGAACCGGAGCTGATCTGCCCGCTCCTCGACGAGCTGCAAAAAAAAGACATCCATATAGATGCCTTCATTGACGGCGACGGCTATGAGCTTGCCGTCTGCCGCCCCAAAATCCGTCATTTGGACATGCCGGAATCGATCCAGCATTATATTGAAAGCACGCGCACCTTCGTCGATGATCTAGCCGCCTTCGTCCGGGAGCGTCAGCTTTCCGTCGAGAAAATGACATTGAACTTCTATCCTCTCCCCGACGGCACCTTTCGGCACCAGGAGGAGGTGAAAGCGCTGCTCTCCGCCCATCCCGAGGTCGCGTTCCTCTCAGGAGGTTATCACAATCTGGAATTTACCAAGGCCGGTACGACAAAAGGTATGGGCCTCCGCTTCCTCTGCGATCATCTGGGCATCAGCCTGAACGAGACGATGGCGTGCGGCGACACGCAGAATGATATCGATATTCTAAAAACTGCCGCCGTCGGTGTCGCCATGGCGAACGCCCGCCCAGATGTAAAGCAAATCGCAGACTTTATCACCCGCTCCAACGAGGAGAGCGGCGTCGCTTACGCAATTCGGTCATTCATCGGATGAGTTAGCGGCTAATAATCCCGCCTCCCGCCACGTAATCCCCATCGTAGAGCACCACTGCCTGTCCCGGCGTCACCGCTCGGACAGGCTCTTGGAACTCACAGCAAATTTCATCCTCTCCCGTGCGGACAACCCGGCATGGACTCCCGGCATGAGAATAGCGTATCTTGGCGTTTAGCACAATCTCTCCCCGGATATCCTCCAGGGACATAAAATTCAGATGATTCGCATAAAGCTTATCTGTAAACACATCGTCATTCTCTCCCAGCACTACCTCGTTTGTCTCCGGGCGGATTTCCGTCACAAAAACCGGATGCCCGAGCGCGATTCCGAGCCCTTTCCTCTGCCCCACCGTATAGTGCGTGATTCCCTTATG
>CAJLGN010000194.1 GCA_905206195.1 uncultured Roseburia sp. | reverse complement strand
TTCTACGATTTTTCCCGGTGTCAGAAGGATTTTCCAGATACCGCTGTCGATGTACTCATCCGCCGGGATGAAATCAAAATACATCTCCTGAAACGGGCTGTAAGGGCTCGGTTCCCCGTAATAAAAAAGAATCTGCGTATTCCCGATGGTAAAGCGCTGCGTGCCCTCCACGCTTCGAATCGGTCCCACCACGCCTCCATCCGGATGAACCAGAGAGACCGCCATCTCATCCGCATAGGACTTCCAAATCTGTAGATTCAATCCCGTCTCGTAACCCCTGACCGCAAACTCCACCGCCTCAGTGCGCCCCATCACCACCGTCCCCGATGTGTGCACTGCCGACGCGCCCTCATTGCCGCTCCCGATCGCGATTGAGCTTTTCCAGTAACTTGCGATGTCGTCCAGATAAGTCTCGATCAGGGACGTCCCAGAATGACTCCCATAATTATTTCCAAAACTCAGATTGAGCGCGAGCGGCTTTCCGTAGGCTTCCGCCTGCCTCACGCAATAATCCACCGCCTGCATCAGTTCCGTCGTCCGCGGAAATCCCCCCTCCATCGGCACGCCTAGTTTTACGATGATCAGCTCGCTGTCAAATGCCACGCCCCGGTATCGTCCGCCCGAAGCTCTCCCGTTCCCCGCTGCAATCCCGGTCACGTGTGTCCCGTGACCGGAGCTGTCCCTGCTGGGGCAGACAGCGTACCGCTCGCGCTCTGTGGGCTGTTCGAGCGCGCGGTCGATCGTCTCCTGGTCAAACTCCGTCCCCAGGTAAAATCCCTCCGGGGCTGTGAGAAACTGCTCTCCCGGCTTCCCTACCGCTGGCACGCTCCCCGCCGGAATCGTCTGATCCCAGAGTTTTAAAATGCGGGTCGTCCCGTCCGCATTCCGAAAATCAGGGTGGGAGATATCAATGCCCGAGTCAACAACTGCCACGAGGACATTTCTTCCAGTCAGATTATCCCGCCGCCTCGCATCCCCCGCGCGCCCGGGAATAAATCCACCTCCCGCACCGCCTGGAATGCCTCCCGTGCCACCGGGCCCCTGTGCCGCCACCTGAAGCTGTGTGATGCAGGAAGCCCGGTTCCCGTTTGCCACCGCAAAAAAGAGGCGCTTTGGTTTCTCCATATATTCAATCTGTGGCAGTGCGGCAACCGCCCCCACAATCGATTCTGGCAGCAGAAGAATGGCGTATTCATTCTGCAAATTTGTCAGGCGTATCCTCTCATAATATGCCGGAAAATGCTCCAGCAACAACGCGCGCAGCTCCTCCGTTGTCCCTCCGTACTTTACGATGACCTCCCAGGTGCGCTGCGCCGCGTCGTAACCCACATCAAGTTCCAGCGACTTTTCCCGCTCCTCGGGCGTGGCATCCATTGCCAAATTCAGTAAGTTTTCTATTTTTTCATTTTCCATACCACACTATATGCACATTTTCCCCAAAAACAACATGATTTTTTCTCAAAAGGCATATACTGTCTGTAGTTTTCAGGCATTCCGGCATTTGCAGGAACGCCCGCTATCTCGGAAAGGAGTACAAAATTTATGTGTGGAATTTCTGGTTTTTGCAATTTCGCCCAAAACTATCTGGAAAAAAAGCCCTCCTGGGAGGAAATACTGACCCGCATGCACAAGGCGCTCTACCGCCGCGGAAATGACAATGCCGGAATCTATCTGGCAGAACACGCCGGGCTCTCCCACGCCCGCCTGAGCATCCGCGACATCGCCGGCGGCGCGCAGCCCATGGCGCGCGCACTGACGTCCCCTGACACCCGGGCACGCACCTGCGCGATTGTCTACAACGGGGAGATCTACAATACAGATGAATTGAGACCCCAGCTTGAACGTGCTGGTTATTCCTTCACCGGAACCTCCGACACGGAGGTCATCCTCTGTGCTTACATGCACTACGGCGCCGACTTCGTAAAAAAACTCAACGGCATCTTTGCCTTTGCCATCTGGGATGGCAGAAAAGAACAACTTTTGCTCTACCGCGACCGCGTCGGGGTCAAACCTCATTTTTACGCTGTCAAAAACAACTCCCTTGTCTTTGGCTCCGAGCCAAAGGCGCTGTTTTGCCACCCGGACATCACCCCGCAAATTGACAAGGACAGCCTGAGAGAACTTTTGGCGATCGGCCCTGCACGTACCCCCGGCGTCGGCATTTTTCAGGGAATGCACGAGATACTTCCAGGACACTATCTCACCTTTTCCAGGGAAGGGCTGTGCGATCATCCCTACTGGGACTTAACGAGCGCGCAGCACACGGACTCCTACGCACAGACGGTCAAGAAAGTCTCCTTTCTGGTGCGCGATGCCGTAACACGGCAGATGATCTCCGATGTCCCGGTGTGCACCTTCCTCTCCGGCGGCATCGACTCCTCCATCGTCACTGCGATCGCCGCAGACTATATGAGGAGCCAAGGCGAGACGCTCAATACGTTCTCCTTCGATTTTGCGGAAAATGACAAATATTTTCAGTCGAATGCATTCCAGCCCGAGCGCGATCTCCCCTATGTAAATATCATGCTAAAGCGCTGTCTGACAAACCACACATACCTCGAATGTGCCCCCACCGCACTCGCAGATCTACTCTTTGACGCGGTGGACGCCAGGGATATGCCCGGCATGGCAGATGTGGATGCCTCCCTGCTCTACTTCTGCTCCCTTGTCGCAAAGCAGAACAAAGTCGCCTTAACCGGCGAGTGCGCGGATGAAATTTTTGGCGGCTATCCCTGGTTCTACCGCAGGGAACTTTTGGAGCGAGATGGCTTTCCATGGTCTGCTGATATGGGCGCTCGCAGCGCCATCCTCTCCGACGAAATCTGCCGCGACCTGGATCTTTCCGCCCGCTCTAAGGCCCGCTATGAGGAGACGCTCGCAAACGTCCCAGCGCTGCCGGGTGAATCCGAGGAAGAAAAAAAGAGGCGCCAGATCGGCTACCTCAACATCAAATGGTTCATGCAGACGCTCTTGGACCGCATGGATCGCACCAGTATGTACTCTGGTCTGGAAGCCAGAGTCCCCTTCGCGGATCACCGCATCATAGAGTATGTATTTAATGTCCCGTGGAAAATGAAATACCAGAACGGTGTAGAAAAAACATTGCTGCGCGACGCCTGTGCAGACCTGCTGCCGGAGGAACTTCTTCACCGCAAAAAAAGCCCATACCCCAAAACCTACCACCCCGGCTACGAAAATCTGCTGATCCAGCGCCTGACCGACATCGTAAATGATCCGAATGCCCCCATCGCGCCTCTCCTGGATAAAAGAAAGGCACACGCCTTCATGGCCGCGCACAAGGAGCTCGGCAAGCCCTGGTTCGGTCAATTGATGGCAGGCCCACAGCTGATGGCATACTTCATCCAGATCAATTACTGGATGGAAAAATACCACCTGTCGGTATAAGCAGACACCCCGTGCCCAAAATATGGCGCCCTCACTTTCTGTGCCAGGGGAAAGAAATAAATATCATCTTATCCTTTCCCCTCTGCGCAGAAACCGTATTCTGACACTTCCTCTTCGCCTTTTCATCTGCGATTTCTCCTGCACAGTTTGCACACGACAAGAGCCGCCGCCACACCCACAAGTGCGCCGCCCAAAATATCTGTGGGGAAGTGTACACCCACATACAATCTGGACAGCGCGACAAGCGATGCCAGCGCCAACGCGGACATCCCCGCCCACCTTGGGCACAGCAAAAAGGTCACTGTCGCCGCCGCAAAGGAGCTCCCCGTGTGTCCCGACGGGAAAGAAAAATCACGCTGTGCCTCTATAATCCGCTGCAACCCCTCAACCGTCTCGTAGGGCCTCGCGCGCGCAAAAAGATTTTTTAAAATCAAATTGTTCAAAACAAAGTTTAACAGCAGTGCACACGCCATGCAAACTCCGGCCTTGCGCGTCCTCCCAAATAGCAGACAAAGCGCCGCAATTGCGATCCAGATCCGCCCTTGATCGCCCAGATGGGTGATGGAAATCATAACTGGCGTCAACAGCTCACTTCGCACGCACTCCTGAATCCAGAGTAAAATCGGTCCCTCAAATCTCGTCAAAAACTCCTGCATAAATGCTCCTTCTTTGGTTTTTCGCTGTGCGGTATTTGCCACCGCAGCCGCCTCCATGATAGTACCATACCAT
>CAJLGN010000193.1 GCA_905206195.1 uncultured Roseburia sp. | reverse complement strand
GGCTTACATACAAAGCAATGACTGTGCGGGATGCATTCCGCAGCCAGCCAAACATTTTGCTCATAGCGCCACCCGCCATCGAGAATGGATATTACGAGACCGAAATCGGCGGTGAGATGGGCGAGGGCTGTATCGAAAAGTCAAAGGCTCTCGCACCGCTCTACAAGGACGTGGCAAAACGTCTTGGATGCCATTTCTTGGACGCCGGCTCGATCGATGGCATATGCATGAACCCCTATGACCGTATGCACTTAACTGCAGAGAGCCACAGACTGCTCGCAGAGAAGCTTTCCGCTCTGATCCCGACACTCTGTCCATAAGTTCTGTGTCTTCTTCCACATCCGATACAAAAGGGGTTGCACAAAATACAAATCCTTCCTGTTTCTGGTCGGGTTTGCATTTTGTGACACCCCCTTTCGCATGTCAGATCATCACTTTAAACACAGCCTTTTTGATTTTTTGCGGTTCCCCCACAAAAATAGCTGGCCGATGCCCATCATGCGGATAGCAGACCAAAAAATCTCCTGCACGCAGAATGACGCATCCTGAGCGCTCTCCCGCAAGCGCCATCCGATCCTTCTCGGTATCGTATCCAACCTGATCCATATTCTCGATGAAATTAACATCAACCTGCTCTGCACCATCCACGATATAAAACACATCCAGATACCGCTTATGTGCCTCGAAATCTCTCCCATCCGCCGCAAGCGTCGTAAACTCTTCCAGATTCATATAGATACGCTCACCGTCAAGTGCATAGCGCCCTGGCTCCATTGCGCTCAAATCATGCTCTGCAGCGTAAGCCAGGCAAGTCTTTATCTTTTCCTCCAAAAATACAAAATCTGATATCTGTTTGATATTTCCAAAAATCATCTCGTCACGCCTCCATACAGCTTTCTGCAAAAAATATATCAGCCCTTTACAGCGCCCATCGTAATGCCCTGTGTAAAATACTTCTGGAATACGAGGAATACAATAATAATCGGCACTGCCGCCAGAGTGGCGCCCGCCATAATCAGACCGAAGTCTGTGGAGTTCTCCGCCTGGAGCTTTGCGATACCAAGGGAAATCGTCAATGTGTCGGTGCTGCTCAACATGATCAACTGCATAAAATAATCATTCCAGGAGTTGATAAATGTAAAGATCGCCAGCGCTCCAACACCCGGCTTTACAATCGGCAGCACGATCTGCATGAATGTCTTTAACTCCCCCGCACCGTCGATGCGCGCCGCCTCCAGCATCTCACCGGGGATACCCTCAGAGAACTGCTTCATCAAGAATACACCGAACGGCCAGCCCACGATTGGAAGAATTACCGCCCAAATTGTATTGTATAACTTTAGCGCCGACATCTCACGCAGCAGCGGAATCAAAATAACCTGCTTTGGAAGCGCCATAGCGCACACAATCAAAGTAAATAAAACCGTGCGCCCCACAAAGCGTTTCTTCGCCAGCGCATAACCTGCCATCGCGGATGTGATACAAGTTAAAATCATCGACACCACCGCCATAAAAACAGTGTTCATCAGCCAGCGGATCGCCGCCGGAACCTGAGGTCCTGTGGAGAGAACCAACGCCTTTCCATCTGCAGACATCCCGCCGCTAAACGGCATACTGATCTGCCAGAGAGGAGCCTTCTGACGGCTAAATAACGTCTTAAAATTGTCTAATACCCACTCGCTCGGAAACCATTCCGGTGTGGTTGCGTTGATGGATGCCCCCGTCTTAAAAGCGCCTGTGATAATCCAGTACAACGGGAAAGCGAACAAAATGGCCAACACGACCAGGATGATCATGGAAACGACCTTGTAAGGAGTCACATGTAAACGATTTCTATTCATGTCTATACCTTTTTCCTTTCTCGAATTTTCCCTAGTTATCTGACTTCATCACTTTAAACTGTAAAGCAGAAAGCAGGGCAATAAAGATGGCAAGAACAACGCCCATTGCATTTGCATAACCATAGCGGTACAGTTTGAATGCCATGTAGTAGATGTAATACATAACAGTGTCTGTACTGTGGTTTGGTCCACCGGAAGTCAACAGCTGGATCAGTGCGAAGCACTGGAAACTGTTAATCGTGGTGATGACCAAAATGTAAAGGGTCGTAGGAAGGATCTGTGGCCACTTGATCTTCCAGAATACCTGAAAGTGCGTGCCGCCATCCACTTCTGCCGCCTCCACGAGAGAGGGATCTACGTTGCCAAGCGCAGATATGTAGAGCACGATGGGCTGACCGACAGAGGTTGTAAACAGAATCAGAATGATACACCACAGCGCAAACCGCTCATCTCCCAGCCAGTTGATGTTCTTGTCCAGAACGCCTGTCGTCTTGCCCGCATAATTGAAAATACCGTAGTAATTATTGTACATCCACTTCCACACGACCGTCACGGCAACCGAGCCCGTGACAACCGGAAGGTAGAACACACAGCGGAAAAACGAGAGTACCGGGCTCTTCAGCTTGTAGATCGCGGATGCAACCCACAGTGAAAAAGCGCAGACAGTCGGCACGGATACAATCACGATGATAAACGTATTCCACAGCGCGCGGAGAAATATTTTATCCGAGAACAGCTCCACATAATTGGAGAAACCGATAAAAATGTCCGCCCGATCCTTGCCCATCGTAGAGTCAAAAAACCCGGTATACACGCATAAAAACATAGGAATCACAACGAATCCCACAAAGAACAGCAAGCTCGGCAGCAGAAACATATAGCCAGATATTGTCTCCCGCCGCACCAGCGCCCGGCTCATAGTGGTTGTCTTTCTCTTATTAGACATGAAAAAACCCTCTCTTTTCATATAGTCGTTCTGTGATGGAAGCGCACACGGCTGCTCCGCCCTTTTGTCGGGTCAGCCGTGTACACTCACACCACCGCCTTTACAATAAGGATGCACCCCGTCCCCCGGATTACGAGGAACGGGGTGCATCACCTGTTTCCGGCCAATTAGCGCTGTTTACTGCGCTGCAGCAGCTGCATCATTTGCCACTGTCACAAAATCTTCTACTGCTTTCGTCACATCCGCGCCGGTTCCAACCTGCTGAAGCATGTTCCACCAAGCAGTACGAGCCTCAGCCCATCCCCCAACTACCTGGTAGTAATCGCCCATCATCGGAACGAATACGGAATATTTGGTCATCAGCTCATCGCCTGCATATACATCTGCAAGAGACTGACGTACAGACCAGTATGTAGATGCCTTAACGCTCTCTTCTACTTGAGTTTCGTCGTTGCACATAAAGTCGATAAATGTCTTGGAAGCTTCGATCTTAGCTGCGTCGCCGTTATCGAACACACCAAATCCCCAAATACCACCGCAAAGGTCAGCCTTACCGTCGTCGGACGGGAATGCCATCGGAAGAATTTCAAAATCAACATCCGGTGTTGTCACGGTGTGTGTGCGCTCCTGCGCCACGTTCCAGCAGAAGGACATTGCAAGCGTTCCGTTGCAGAATAAGGTAATCTCCTCACCGCCGTTGATAGATGGGTCGAAGTTGATACCCTCCATGCCTGCCAGCAGCTCTAACCCCTTGATGTTCTCCGGGCTGTTTACTGTGTACTCGGTGTGCTCAGCATTTGTGAATGTTCCGCCGTAAAGGTTGTTTACCAACGCGCGGGTACCCTGATCTCCACCCTGACCAGAGCAGAATACTGCACCGACATTTTCCTGACCGTATGCCACGAGTGCCTTGACGGCTTTCTCGAAGTTGTCGGTCGTCCATGTGTGCGTCTCTTCATCCAGATACTGAAGGGCTCCTGCCGCCTCAAACAAATCTTTGTTGACCGCCATCGTGTGCGCCGTCATACAGAGCGGATACTCATAATAAGCGCCGCTGTTGTCCTTACATGCAGCCTCCACAGACGGATAGATATCGCTCTTTGCCTCGTCTGTCCAAAGGTCGCTCAGATCCACCATCAATCCTTTTGCTCCCCAGTTTGCAACCAGACGCTCCGGTCCTTCCATAACAAGATCAGGAGCTGCTCCACCCTCGATCGCCGTGTTGATCTGGTCGTCACCGTTTGTGTAATCCAGATACTCCACGGTAACCTTAATCTCCGGATGCGCTTCGTTGAAGCTTGCAATCAGGAAGTCCCCCGTTTCGGAATCCCCCCACTGTCCGATCGGGTATGTCCAGAGCGTGATGGCCGTCGACTCGCC
>CAJLGN010000192.1 GCA_905206195.1 uncultured Roseburia sp. | reverse complement strand
CGATCGTGATCTTGTATGCCATTTCGCCGTCGTACGCATCGCTCACGCCAAAGCGATCCTTTTGCAGATAGTCCATAATCTGATCTTCAGTCGCATGCGCCGTGTCGTAACCCAGCTTCTGACTGTACCCCAGATCCTCGTAGGATACCTCCCCGTAGACATCCGCGAGAAACCGCTTCCAGGAAGTTCCAGTCACATTAAACGCATAGCTTCCATTTTCTGTGAAGTCAATCTTAAAATCATTGGTAATGGAATCTCCGTTTTTCTCGAGCGCGGTGATAACCTGTGCAATCTCCTCGTTGAGCGCCTCGTTCTTGGCGTCTGTGGACTTATATGTCCCGTTGTCCTCGATGGTGACCGAGTACGCCAATTTATTATAAGCGAGAAGCTTCCCGTTTCTGTCATAAATATTTCCCCGGGTGCTGTTTAGTGTGCGCTCCTTCACAATTCTTAAGGTATAGTTATCCTGATATTCTTGCCCGCTCACAATCTGCAGGAAAAATACGCGCCAGAGAAGCACGCTAAAAAACAGCGAGACGAGGACTCCGGCGACTGCCAGACGAGATTTAAAAAACATGCGAAGAACTTCTTTTATATTCTCAAACAAACTTACTTGCACTCCTTTTTTCAATGGCCTCAAGATGCTGATTCACCTTCAGGACGACCACGTAGATGAGAATCGTCATCACCATGGTGTACACCAGCTCTGGAGCTATGATATGAAACAGATAGTACTGAAAATCATAGCGGTTTCGGAAGAGGAACAGAAAGAAATAAATCAATAGGTTGCAGCCAACATCGCTGCACGCAATCAAAAGCATCGGAAGCTTGATATCCTCGGGATAAAACACCTTGCGGAAATAGCCGTTCACATATCCAATGTACATATACAAAAGCGCGTAGAAACCGATGCTGCACCCGCAAAAAATATCTAAAATAAGCCCACAGAAGAAACCGATGAAAAGTCCCTCCTCCTTGCCGCGCATAAACCCAAATGATGACACGACGACAATCAGCAGATTCGGCGATATGGATGCGAAAGAGAGCGCTGAAAACAGTGTCGTCTGCAGCAGATAGCATATTATAATAATGATGGACACGATAACTTTTCTTCTCATAGAATCTCTGCCTAATTCTCCGCCACCTGCTTTTTGTTTCGGATGACGAGCACCTCCTCGATGTGCTCAAAATCGACGGCCGGCGTGACGGTGCCGGATTTTGTGAGGTTGTTGGAATCTGTCTGGATGCTGTCGATATACCCGATTAATATCCCCTGCTGATATTTGTCTGAGATATAGGAGGTCACGATCGGATCCCCCACCTGCACCTCGTCATCACTGTCGCTTAGATTTGAAAATTCGATGACCATATTCTCGTTCATGCTCTGCAAGCTTCCGCTCACAATCAGGTTGTCCGATGTCGTGGTGAGCATCCCCCCCACCTTGTGGGTGTCGTTGATGATGGCCTCGACCTTTGCGTAATTGGATCCCACGTCCGTGACAATCCCGACGAGCCCGCTTCCGGCGATGACATTCATATCCACCTCAATGCCGTCCTCAGAGCCCTTGTCAATGATGAAACCAGAAAACCAGTTGCCGCTGTTTTTACCGATGACGTTGGCAGCGACTTTGTCGTAGCTTGGGTACTTCTGATCCAGCGCAAACAGCTCCCGCAGATTCTCGAGCTCATAGCGCTCAAGATTCACGCTGTTTAACTCGAGTGTCAGCTGATCCACCTGTTTTTTCAACTCCTCGTTCTCCGCCATGACATCGCTCAAATTCTTAAAGTGATCGGACTGATCGATGATAAATCCTCCCACCGCGTTGATTCCACGCTGCATTGGAATAAAGACATAACCGGCGACGGTGTTTAACGGCCCACCTGATATATTCAATGTGAAGCCAAGAAGCATCCCCAGCACACAGACACCCGTCATAATCATCAGTATGTATTTTGGCGGCAGAACAAATTTGGGTTTTCGTTTCATAATTTCCTCTATAACAATATCTTACTTTTCATGCTGAAAGCCAAATGCTTGAACTTGCTGTCGGAGACAATCTTGATAAGTCCCCGCACCACGCACTCCTCCGGCTCCTCGCAGGTATTGATTGAAATACCCGTAATCTGGGCAAAAAGCTGGTCGATGTCGTGAATCCTCGAACTTCCGCCCGTGATGTAGATGCCGGAGTGAATGATATCCCGCGCAAGCTCTGGCGGCGTTTTCTCGAGAATCATTTTGATCGAATTGCAGATGCTGTTGAGGTTGTCCTTAATCGCTTCATAGACAACCGCACCGGACATCTCCATCTCGATGGGGAGACCGCTGACCACGTCTCTCCCCACGACAATCATGGTCCCCTCCCGCCCCGGAATGCCGGAGCCAAGCTGCTCTTTCATACTCTGTGCAGTCTTCTGACCAATCACAAGATTGTACTTGCGCTTCACATGCGTGATAATGGATTCGTCAATCTTGTTCCCGCCGGAATGCAGCAAGTCACTCAGAACAAGTCCCCCCAGGGAGATCACTGATATCTCCGTCGTGTCGGCACCGATGTCAACGACCATAATTCCGGTTGGCTCATTCACATCAAGTCCCAGCCCCACGGCGTCCGCGATCGGTTTCTCGCAGAGAAGAACGCTCTTTGGCTTTAGTCTGCTCTTGTAGAACATATCAAAGAAGGCCTTTTTTTCTACCTCTGTGATGTCCGTCGGAACTGCCACGATAAACTCGGCACCGCGCATCTTGCCCTTGACATGTTTCTCCAGGAAAATCTGCAGCATCGCCTGTAAATTGTTGAAATCTGCAATGACACCTCCGCAGACGGGAAACGTCACCTCGATTGTCTCCGGAGCTTTCTCATACATGGCATAGGCATTATCGCCGTATGCGTAGATCTGATCCTTATTCACCAGCGCAACGGTGTTCTTCTCGTTCAAAATCTTGTTGGTGGCCTTGCAATACACCTTCATATTGCAGGTGCCAAGGTCAATACCATACACGTTATTCGTCATCGTTCTCTCCCTTGTATATGATTCTTTTGTGCTCATTGTAACTGTAATAAGAATGATCGCCAATGATAATGTGATCCATCAGCGGAATCCCGATCAGTATACCGCTCTGCGCCACCCTGCGCGTCACCGCGTCGTCCGCTTGGGATGGCTCCGGAAATCCGCTCGGATGGTTGTGTAGAAGCACAAACTGCACTGCATTGTACCGAAGTGCCGCAAGGAAAATCTCGCGGGGCGATACAGACGTGGAAGTCGCACTTCCAACGGACAGCGTAACATCTTCTAACAGGCGGCATCTCGCGTCAAAAAATAGTGCTAAAACCTGCTCTTTCCGCTCGTGCCGCATGCGCTCCATATAGTAGTCTGCGATCGTTTTCGGATGGTTTAGACAGATTCTGTCCCTGTATCTCGTCTCCGAAATCCGCCGCGATAATTCTGCGATGCATTTTAGCTGAATCGCCTTAACCTGCCCGATACCGCGAATCTTAAGCATCTCCTCGTAAGAAATTTCGTAGAGGTTTAGAAGGTTCTGTCCTCCTCTGCTTAAGAACTCCTGCGAAACCTCGCCGGACCGTCTGCCCTTCGTCCCGGAGCGGATGATTACCGCAAGCAGCTCCGCATCGCTCAGAGACTGGACGCCGGACTTTAAAAACTTCTCATACGGCTTTTCGGAATCTGGCAGTTCTTTTGTCGTTGTAAAGTCTGATTTCATGCGCTTCCTTTCCTCCATTCCTCGTGGAATGGGTTCTCTCCCCGGAAGGCTTAGAATTATGTCAACCTATTGACCAAGAGACTTACATATCATTCTAACATAACAAGTCTTTATTCACAAGATTGCTTTCCTTAAGTTTTTGTAAAGTTTTTAAAATGCCAAACTTCGCGTGATACCAGGTCAGTCCTCCTTGAAAATAAACGGCATACGGCGGTTTTAGTGGACCGTCCGCCGAGAGTTCGATCGAGGAACCCTGCACAAAGGCCCCAGCCGCCATAATCACGTCGCTGTCATACCCCGGCATCGCCCAGGGCTCTGGGGTCACGTAGCTGTCCACCGGAGCCGCCGCCTGAATCCCCTCACAAAATGCCCTCAGAGCTTCCGGGCTGTGGAATGCCACGGCCTGGATGATATCATGTCTGCTCTCCGTCGCGTTCGGCACCACCT
>CAJLGN010000191.1 GCA_905206195.1 uncultured Roseburia sp. | reverse complement strand
CTGTGACAGGATTGTTCATCCCCACCTCATCCTCAGCAGAATCCGTGGAAATGATCTTCGCCGTCTTAATCATCCGCTCCAAATACCGTATTCGGCTCTCGTTCTGATTCTTGTCCTTCTTCGCGGCGTGGTACTCAAAATTCTCCGAGAGATCTCCGTGAGCCCTCGCCTCCTTCACCGCCTCAAGCGCCTCGCGGCGCACCACCAGCTTGCGGTACTCGATCTCCTCCTCCATTTTTTTGATATCCTGCTCCGTCAGTTCATCGTACATAAAACGGCCTCTCCTCCCATTTTCCCGGTGTGCACCACATAATTTCCACCGTCAAATTATTTCTTCCAAGTCGATCTCCAACACTGCGCTTTTACCAACAGCAGGGCTTCTGGTGCACGTGGAAACGCTGTAGTCGTCCCGCCATCCCATGGTGCCACGGTGATAATCCCCGCCGCCTCCCACCGATGTCTCCAACACCGAAAAATCAGCGAACGGCAGGTGCATTCCCTCCCCCACCGCTTTGACATAGCTCTCTTTTCTCGTCCACATCCCGGTAAAGAGCAGATCTGTTTCAGCGTGCCACCCCGGCTCTCCGATGCGTGGCATCCACTCCGGCCATCTGCACGCACGCAGGCATTCCTGTTCCTTTTCAGTGAAAACGCGCCCTGCCATCGCCAGCTTTGACGATCGCACACGCTCCACATCAACCCCGGCATCCCCCTCCGCAAACACCGCTGCCACACAGTCTCCCGCGTGCGATAAGTTGAATGAACAGCACTCCATCTGTGAGATGTAAGGCTTTCCATATCTCCCGTGCGCAAGCTGCACCTGCGCCGTCCCCGGAACGTCCGCGAGAAGACTTAACCCTCTGCGCCTTAAGCCCCACTCCAGCAGAAGACCGGCTCCAAGTCCGCGCCTCCTGTCTGCCGCATTGCGATATCTCCCGATCTGCTCCCGCCGCTCCCTGGGGAGCAACTCTATTTTTTGCAAAAACAGCCGCTCATCCGAGAGACATTCCACATCTGCAATATAAATCTCCATCGTGCTCTCTGCCTCACTCCATCGCTCGCTGTATCAGTTCTTCCACATTCATCCCCGCGCAAGCTTTCCACATCGTCCCCTGCGCATAAAATTTATATTTATCATAGCAAAATCAAGGTTCTTTTTCAATACTCACCGGGAAATTACGGCCCGAAAATTGCATGGATACCGCCGGAAGTCATGCGGCTGTCACATCTGCTGCCCAAGCTGCTCCATCGATTTTTTGAACTGGAAATAAAACAGTGTCACCGTAAATGTCACCGCGATGAGATCCGCCACAGGCTCCGCCAGATAGACACCCATCGTCTTATTCTCCATAAACTGAGGCAGTGTGTAGACGAGCGGCAGCAAGAGGATAAACTTCCGCATGATCGCGACGATAATCGATTCCCTCGCTTTGCCCAGCGAGATAAATGTCATCTGACATGCGATCTGCGCGCCGAAGATTCCCGTCGCACCACAGTAGATGCGAAGCGCCCACCTCGTGTACGCAATCAGCTCCACATCCGAGGAAAAGATCATCGCGAACATCTGCGGAAACAGCATGATAAGAGCCCACACGATCATAGAGTACACCAGAGAGAAAGTCAAAAGCAGCACAAACGTCCGCTTTACCCGCGCCGCATTCTTCGCTCCGTAATTGTAGCTTGAGATCGGCTGTGCCCCCTGTGCCAGCCCCTGCATCGGCAGCATCGAGAACTGCATCGCACTGGAGAGAATCGTCATCGCTCCCACCGCTACATCTCCGCCATATCGGAGCAGTGAGGCATTAAAGCAGACAATGATGATACTCTCACTCGCCTGCATAATAAACGGTGCAAGCCCAAGTGCGATGCCTGGGAGCACAATCTCCTTTTTGAGCTTTAGATATTCTCTGCGGATGCGAATAACCGTTTTTTTCCCAGTGAGAAAACGCAGTACCCACACGGTCGACACCGCCTGGGAGAGCACCGTGGCGATCGCCGCGCCCCGCACGCCCATCCCGAATCCGTAGATTAAAATGGGGTCTAAAATAATATTACAGACAGCTCCTATGATCACGCTGGCCATCCCCGTGCGGGCAAATCCCTGCGCTGTGATGAAAGCGTTCATCCCCAGCGTCAACTGCACGACCACCGTCCCCATCACGTAGATATTCATGTAATCTGTCGCGTATGAGATCGTGTTTCCGCTCGCCCCAAAAAGGAGGAGCAACGGGCGGTTGCCCGCCAGGAGAACCGCAGTTAGTATCGCCGATATGATAAGCTGGAGCGAAAAGCTGTTGCTTAGGATCTGCTCCGCCTCCGCCAGATCGCCCTTTCCCATCGCCATCGACGCCCGCGGCGCTCCGCCGTTACTGACCAGAGCCGCAAACGCCGCCACAATGATGATGAGCGGCATACACACCCCAACGCCAGTGAGCGCCAGAGAACCATTCTCTGGCATATGTCCGATGTAGACACGATCCACCAGATTATAGAGCAGATTGATCAACTGCGCCGCAATCGCGGGGATGGACAGTCTCCACAATAATTTTCCGATGGGCTCCTTCCCCAAAAAATCATTCTTTTGATTCATATCGTTCTCCTTTATGCAAATTGTTCTATTTTGAACTATTTCCTCTGAAATATTATAGCAGAAAAAGAACGGCTGTCAAGCGCGCCACACATCCGGCATCTTTCCTCCCGCAAAACACCAGGCAGTCCACCACCGTCGGGTCCAGACGGTACCTTGTGACCTGCCCGGATAATAGGGGTTTCTCGCACAGACGAATCCCGCCCGGATACGGGCGCAAAACCACGCAGAAAAATAGGCCGGAACATCCGTCCTGCTCCCGGTACTTATGATCATATAAAGCTCCCTCGTCACTCAAAAAACATGTGCTGTAAATACAACTCGTTAAATTCCGGATGCATGGCAAGACCGATCTCCTGCGCGTGATTCACAATCCACTCCACACACTCCTTGGCCCCATGAGCCTCCTCGCACAGAAAACGCTTCGCCCCCTCGAGCGAACTGTTCCCCACAGATCGCACTCTCCCCTCAAATTCTTTTGGAAAAAGCCCGATGCGGATTGCACTTGCCACATCCATATAATACCCAAATCCACCGGCCAGACAGACGGAGAGCGCTGCTTCCGACACACAATCGTCCCGCTTGCGGTACTCCGACAGCAGTGTCTCAATCCCGGCACGGATCGCAGATTTTCCCATCTGTATCTCCCGCACATCCTGCTGCGCAAAATAAATGGTATCTCCGGCCACCGGAACGCCGCTCTCAAACCACGGCTCCGCCAGCGTCCCGTTCTCATCCACATACCCGTTTCGCACCAGCTCACTCACCGCGTCTATGATTCCGGTTCCGCAGAGACCGATCGGCGGCTCTCCCCCGATCGTCTCATACCCGCCGCCGATGGTAAGATGTGTGACCGCTCCCGGTACCCCCGGAACGCCGCAGGTGATATTGCCGCCCTCAAATACAGGCCCCGCCGCCGCGGAAGTCACAAGAAATCCATCGCGGTTTCCGACTGCCATCTCTCCGTTCGTGCCAATATCCAACAAAAATCCAGTATCCGACTGCTCCGAAAGACCACAGGCGTAAATACCAGACACGATATCTGCACCGACAAACGCGGAGATGCCCGGCAGAATCGTAACCTTTGCATCCCACGCATCCCCGCTCAGAAGTTCGCTGCACGTCCCCTCCCAGAGCCCCAGATCCACCGGGGTGTAGGGAGCGATGCCAAGGCCCTCGCAGGAAAGCCCCCGCAGGAGATGGCACATTGTCGTGTTTGCGGAGATGACGACCTTTTCCACAAGACATTTTGAAATCCCGGCCTGCCCTACAAGCTGCGCCATCAGATCTTTTAGATCAGAACAGATGCACATCCGCATCTGTTCCGCTTTCCCATCGCCCGCGCTCTGTATGCGTGATATCACATCCGCCCCGTACGCGCGCTGGTGATTGACTGCTGCCGCCGCCGCGCACTCTTCCCCGCTCGCAAGATCGAGCAGCGATGCTGCCAGCGTGGTCGTACCAATGTCGATGGCGATGCCATAGCTCCTTGCAACCACGCCGGATCTTTCACCTTTTTCTGCCGCGCCCACCGCGCTATCCTTCTCCCCAGTTTAAGTACTTCCTCCCGCCAAGACTGCCATATCCGCCATTCCGCTGTCCGGAATGACAA
>CAJLGN010000190.1 GCA_905206195.1 uncultured Roseburia sp. | reverse complement strand
TGACGTTTAGGCCCTCCTCCCGCAACAAGTTGGCGGTCTTTTGTGTCCCATTTCCGCCCAGAATCACCAGACAGTCCAGCTTGAGCTTGTGATAGGTCTGCTTCATCGCCTCCACCTTGTCCAATCCGTTGGCATCCGGCACGCACATCTGCTTAAACGGCTGTCTGGATGACCCCAGGATCGTCCCTCCTTTTGTGAGGATTCCCGAGAAGTCCGCGGAGGTAAGAATCCGGTAGTCCCCGTAGATCAGACCCTTGTATCCGTTTAAAAAGCCATAAACCTCGAGCTCGTCCAAATTTTCGCTGAGTCCCTTTACAACACCGCGCATCGCCGCGTTTAGCGCCTGGCAATCTCCGCCGCTTGTCAGCAATCCGATTCTCTTCATCTACGTCCCCTCCTAATTCCTTCTATGCACTACCTAAATATTACCCTCTTCACCTACAATTTGCAATTGCCTCTTCCCACTCTGCCTCCTTAAAACCGGTGAGCACAGCGCTCTCCGTCACGAGAATCGGCCGCTTCACCAACATGCCGTCAGTCGCCAAAAGCGCGTACTTCTCCTCCAGCGTCATCTCCGGCAGTTTGTCCTTCAGCTGCATCTCCTTGTAGAGCATACCGCTGGTGTTAAAAAACTTCTTGATATCCAAGCCACTCTTCTCGTGCCAGTCCGCAAGCTCTTTTGCTGATGGATTCTCCTCCTTGATATGGCGATCCTCGTAGGATACCCCCTGGGCGTCCAACCATTTCTTCGCCTTCTGGCAAGTGCTGCATTTTGGATATTCTACAAATAATATACTCATATTCTTCCTCCTGTATTTTCTGATATTTAAATTTCTCTCTGATTTTTAAAGTACATATCTGATTATACGTGTCCCACCGTAGCATGTAAAGTAGTTCCGAAAGATCTCTCTCCACATTTTTGTGACGCACAGCACCCGGAGCCGGTGTCTCCACCAGTTCCGGGTGCCCGTCACTGTCCTGCTATTTTTTTCGATCGACGTTTCAAACCAGCGCTATGCCGTCTTTGTCGAGTACATAAAATACTTCATGCCGAATACGGTAGCGTATGTGCCTGACACATTCGACTTCTCCATATAGATGTCGTTGTAGAAGTAGATCGGAACAACTGCCCAGGTGTCCATGAGCATATCCTCGGCCTTGTGCATCAGATCTACCCTCCCTGCAAAGTCTGTGCTGGTGCGAATCTCTTTCACCAGAGCATCGTACTCAGACCAGTTCTGAGGCGCTGCTGCAGTCGGCTTTTTGCCCAGCTGCATATCGTTGTTGCCGGAATCGGATGTGAAGATCTCAAGCATGTTGATCGGATCATTGTAATCTGCAATCCATCCCTCCCGCGCGACACCGAAGTTACCGTTCTTTCTGTCATCCAGGAATACATTCCAGTCCTGCGTCTTGATGGACACTTCGATTCCGAGCACTGATAAGTCTGCCTGAATCGCCTCTGCAATCTGCTGGTGTCCAGTATTCTCATTGATGGTATACTCAAATCCTAATGCTGGATTAATGGCGTAAGAACCGTCACCATTATCCGTGAAGGTGTAGCCGGCATCCTCCAGCAGAGCCTTTGCCGTGTCAGCCTGCGCTGCGCCTGTAGCCGCCGCGTCATAATACGACGTGTCTCCCTTAAACTCACCGCCGTTTCCATCTGCCATGCCTGCCGGGACAAAGGTGTCTGCAAGTTGCTGACCAGTCTGTCCAATGTTATCAACAATATACTGACGATCGATGAGCAGGCTCATTGCCTCACGCATCTTTGCCGCCTGCTCCGGTGTCTTGCCATCGAACATCTTGTCATTTACATTAAAGCCGACATAGTATGTTCCAAGGTTATCCACTACATAAAATTCGGAGTTTCCCTGTAACGCAGCAATCTCGTCGTTTGGCACATTGTCAATAAAGTCGAGGTCACCATTGTTGTAAGCCGCGTAAACCGCAGTGTCGTCTGCGCTTAACATGAACTCAAGACCGTCCATTGTCACGTTTGACGCATCATAGAAATTCGGATTTTTTACATAAACCATACTCTCCTCATGCGCCCAAGACTCAAGCGTGTAAGCGCCGTTGCACACAAAACCAGCCTCCTGTGCCCACGCTCCAGGATTGGTTCCGTCCGGGTTCGCCGCCTCAACACTCGCCTGATGCACCGGCATGAAAGTCGGGTATGCAACCAGATCAAGGAAATACGGGCACGGATTGGTCAGTGTCACCTCCAAGGTCAGGTCATCTACCGCAGTGACTGCCAGAGAGCCATCCTCATTGTGCACGATAATATCAAACAGATATGCATAGTCTGCGGCCGTCTCCTCCGAGGCCGCGCGATTCCAGCTGTACACAAAATCGTTCGCGTTCAGCACATCGCCGTTGCTCCACTTTGATTCAATCATTTTAAAGGTGTAAGTGGTTCCGTCCTCGGACACTGTGGCCTCCCCCAACGCCGGAATCAACTTTCCGTCCTTGTCATAAGTGTAGAGACCCACAAAACTGTTTACTGCAAGGCATCCTCCATCCACAGCACTGTTTAACGCGGGATCAAGATAGTCCGGCTCGCTGGCCAGATTAATTTTGAGTACCCCGGTATCCTTGTTGATCGCAGATACACCCGTACCCGCCGAAGCGCCAGCCTCCGTGCCTCCCCCGACCGCTGCACCTCCCGTTTGTGCGTTTCCGCCTGATCCGCATGCGGCAAGACCAAGCGTCATGGAAGCGATCAGTAATGTTGCTGTCAATTTTTTCATAATTGTTTCCTCCTGTAAAAGTTATATATGTTCCACACACCGGCTCCGGTGTATTCGAAACCATTTTTATCTGTTCCAGCACGCAGCAAAATGACCGTTTCCCCGGTCCCGAAGCGGCGGCATCTCCGCCGCACACTGCTCTGTCGCGTACTTGCATCTGGTGCGGAACGGGCAGCCGCTCGGCATCTTAAGCGGAGATGGCACGTCGCCCTCCAGGACAATGCGGCGGCTCGCTCGCGCAGTCTTTGGATCGGGAATCGGAACTGCGGACAGCAGGCTTAAGGTGTAGGGGTGAATCGGATTACTGTTGAGCTCATCCGCCCCCGCGATCTCCATCATCCTGCCCAGATACATCACAGCGATACGATCTGAGATGTGATGCACCACCAAAAGGTCGTGCGCGATGAACAGATACGCGAGACCGAGCTTATCCTGCAGCTCCTCAAACATATTGACCACCTGTGCCTGAATCGACACGTCCAGGGCAGATACCGGCTCATCGCAGACGATAAACCTCGGATTCACGGCGAGCGCTCGCGCAATTCCGATTCGCTGTCTCTGCCCTCCTGAGAATTCGTGCGCGTAGCGCATCGCATGCTCCGCATTCAGCCCCACCAGCTCCATCAGATTTAGGATTTTCTCCCGGCGATCCTTTCTGTCCGTATATAATTTATGTACATCCAGTGGCTCCCCTATGATATCCTCCACCGTCATGCGCGGATTTAATGAGGAGTAGGGATCCTGAAATACCATCTGCATTTTTCTGCGGTAAGGCATCATATCCACATCAATTTTTTTATTCTTTACGGGGCTCCCGTCACCCCCCACGACCGGCTTTCCCCATTCGTCGTACTGCTCGCCACTGTCAAACAGCACATTTCCGTCAAATACAATGCGCCCGGACGTCGGCTGATAGAGACGGAGCAGCGTGCGCCCGACTGTCGTCTTTCCACATCCCGACTCTCCCACCAGACCGAGTGTCTCGCCGGGCTTAATGGCAAAGGAGATATCGTCCACGGCTTTCAGCCACGTGGTCTTAAGACCCTGGCGCACAGGGAAATACTGTTTTAAATGACTTACCTCAAGAAGATTTTTCGCTTCACTCATCTACTTTTCTTCCTCCTGTGCCTCATAAAGTTCCTTTACGTTCATCCAGCAGCTCGCCATGTGCGTTTCGCTAATGCAAAACTCCTGCGGATTCTCTGACAGGCAGATCTTCATCGCCGCGTCACAGCGCGGGCAGAACGCACAGCCCTTTGGCATATTCAACAGGTTGATTGGCGTTCCGCCGATCGGTATCAACTTCGCATCGATGTTGTCCGCCCGCGGTATAGATCGCAGCAGCCCCCTTGTGTACTCATGTGCCGGATGATAAAAAATATCATCTGCCGTTCCGCGCTCGCAGACACGCCCGCCGTACATAACCATAATCTCGTCGCACATGCT
>CAJLGN010000189.1 GCA_905206195.1 uncultured Roseburia sp. | reverse complement strand
CCTCCATCTTAGATTATCTTATCTCTCCTAGTGTGGATCTTTTGCGCCGTTTTTATACACGCGTCGCCGTTTCTTTTTGTGAGTTCCCGCCGCAGAGGCCTGTCAGGAAATGATAGAGCGTAGACTGGTATACCGGGCGGTCCAATATGTAATCTACCCCCGCCGCTTTCATCTCCGCTCCCACCCGCTCCTTCTCATTCGTGGAGCAGGCGATGATCATGTCGTTCGGCGTGTAGAGCCCGCGGATCTCACGGACGAAGTCTGTTCCGCCAAACATGTACCAGTTGATAAAACAGATATCGTAGCCGCTCCCCTTCGCGTGTGCCTCCCACAATCTGCTCACCGCATCCGCCCCGTTCTCGACGGCATCGCAGGATATCCCAAGACGCATCAAAATTGCAGCCTGGTAACTCCTCGTCAGCTCGTCATCGTCGAGCACGAGCGCTCTCATGTGATCCAGTCTCGTCTTCTGCGTCACCGGTTCCTTCCCGATTCCGAATGGAAGCTTGATGGTGAAAACTACTTCATTTTCACGGATGGGCTCTGCGACCATGCTCCCCCGCATAAGCTCTACCGCGCTTTTTACAATCGGATAGCTGTCGTTTTGATCGACTCTTCCGTGCACGGTGATCTCAAGCTCCACCTCGCGCTCCGCGATCCGATTCAGCGCGCAGCTCGTGCAGATGCTTTCCCCCGGCGGGGTGTTTAAGTACGCCTTGTCCAGCATCTTGCTCCAAATCTGCTTTAAGCGCCTGCCACTCCCGACCAAGATCTCGTGCGGTATTTCGCTCGACTCCATCTGGAAACCGACGCCCTTTCTCTTGCACACCGCCGTGTACTCCTTCGCAATCTCTCCCGCCAGCTCCTGTACCCGAAACGTTGCCCGTCTCGCCCCGCTCTCCTCGCTCTCTATGTCGCAGTCGGCCAGCACTCCATCGACTAGGGACAGCAGATGCTCCGCCCGCAGGCGAATCCCATCCTTCTGCTCGGCCCCGGACAATGTAATAATCTCCTCCACCTCGCTCTTGATCTCCTTTGTGATGCGCACGATAAAATTCTCGCGCACACTCCCCAGATAACGCTCCGCCTCGAGCTGCCGCCGCAGCGCGACCTGCCTGGACACATACTTCTTCATAATATTTTTCACACGATTTTTCACGATCTCCGGCTCACAGGGGGAAAAAATAAAGTCATCCGCACCCTTCTCCAGCATCTTAATCTCCATATTCTCGTCGATGGCAGTCTTGACGATGACTGGAATATCCCTCAGATTGCTGTTCGCTTTCATCTGGCTTAGCACCTCGGCCCCGTTCACCTCCGGCATATAGACATCCAGAATCACGATATCCACCTTCTGAGTTTTCAGTGTCTCCATCGCCATCCTGCCGTCCGCCGCCTCCAGCACCCGATATTCCTGCTCAAACATCGCCCGGAATGATGCGCGGTTCACGTCCACATCGTCCACTACAAGCATGACTAATTTTTCCTGCATATTTGCTCACTCCGTCTTCTACATTTAAGTACAGTATACCCTATCTCCCACAGTTTGCAGGCAAAATTTTACATATTCTTAACATCGCCAACCTTTGTCCCTTTTTTTCAACAGCATTCGACACGAAAATGCTACCTGTACAACATGTTGTCCAGTATCTCATACATCTGCCCAATGTTCATCGGCTTGCTCAAATGGGCATTCATCCCCGCTTCCAGGGATTTGCGGACATCTTTCTCAAAGACATTTGCCGTCATGGCGATGATTGGAATCTGCCTGCTATCCGCGCGGCCTGCGCTGCGGATCTGTTTTGTCGCGTCGAGCCCGTCCATCACCGGCATATGTATATCCATCAAAATAGCGTCATAATACCCAGGCTCGTGCTCCAAAAAGCGCTCCACCCCACGCGCTCCATCCTGTGCAACCTCGACCTCAAAATGTTTGTGTCTCAATATATTTCTTGTGATCTCCATGTTGGTCTCATTGTCCTCGACGATGAGAATGCGCTTGCCTGCAAAATCATAATCCCACTCCGCCGGCTTCTTTTTCTTGTGCGCCCTCGTCTCAAAATCTTCGCTCTTCTTCAGACTCATGGTGACGACAATTGTGGACCCCCTGCCCTTCTCGCTGTATAAATCAATTCTGCCATCCATAAATTCAATGATATTCTTTGCGATCGCAAGCCCTAGACCTCCCCCGCCGTTGAGCGTCGGATTTCCGCCGTCCTCCCGCTCAAACGGAGTGAAGGCATACGGGAGAAACGACACATCCATCCCGATCCCCGTGTCGCGTATCTCAAAGCGCACCACAGTCTCCGCCCCGCTTTCTGCAAGCCACTCCACAATAAAATCCACACTTCCGTCCGCGCAGTTGAACTTCACTGCATTCATCAAAATGTTCATCAATGCCTTTTTTAGCTTTTCTGCATCAAAGCGGTAACGCGGGCAGAACAAGCCGCGCTGCTCCATCGAAAAGCGCAGCTGCTGTTCGTGCGCGGCCCGCTCCGCCTCCCCGCCGATGTCCGACAGAAACTTTTGAAAATCCGTATCCGTCTGGATCAGGGCGACATTCCCGCTCTCAAGCTGGGAGAGATTGAGGATATCGTCCAAAAAAGAAAGCATAAAACGCGATGAGCGATTGATCTTGTCCAGATTCTCAAACACCTGCTCTCCGTTGTCCGCCAACTCCCTCGTAAGATAAGAAAGACCGATGACGGAATTCATCGGGATTCTGATCTCATGGCTCATGCGCTCCAAAAATTCATTCTTCTCCTGATTGGCATGCCGCGCATCCATCAGCGCACGGTAGAGGCGCTCCTTCTGCCGCCGATGCTCCTCGTAGCTTTCTGTGACATCCCGGCGCACCATCACAAGTGTCCCCGCATCACCTCCATGGTAGTAGATGCGCAATTCCTTCCTGCGATATTCTCCCTCGCACAAAAGGCGGTAAGATACGACGATATGATCCCGTCTCTCCAGTTCTTTGCATATGTGATTGAGCGCAAGCTGCGCCGCACACGTCTCCTGATCCTCCGGATGCACGTAGCGAGGAATCATGCTGTCATTCATCTCGGAATAAATCCCCCGGATTCGCGACACTGCGGCCGCCTTTGCACTTGTGATGATCGAGTTGTAATCTCCTGTTTGGACATCCACGTACGTGATCAGATCAAATTCGGATTTTACGACATCTTTTACGATCTCCTGCTCTTTGGCAGTCATTGATTTTTCCATTTTCCAAACTCCCATCCCAAGTCACTCCGCCAGATCATCCTCAATGTTTACGCTTCTCTGAACGAATTGAAAATCAGTTGCAAAACCATTCGCACTTTCTCCGAAAAAAAGTTCACACTATGAGGCTCACCGCGAGCAAAAACATTCCATAATAATAAGTCGCCAGATTAAACAGATGAATCCCATATCCTTTTTTCCTATAAAAATACAGAAACAATATCGAAATGTCGGATACCAGAAACAGAGCACTCCCAGCTGCCACCGCGAGACTTTGCCCCGACCATTCTCCGATTGCCAGGTGCATTCCCTTGGCGAAGACCAGAGCGACAAAAAATGTATAAATCAAGATAAAAGGTCTGAGCCTTCCCGTATGTATCCCCCTAAGCGCAGTCAGCCTGCACACCAGGAGCACTGCGCACGCTGGAAACAAGAAATCCAGGGCGCTCAAGGGCTGCATCCTGCACATCCACCGCACAAAGCACACGTGCCCTGCCAGAAAAACCAAAAGCCCCATCAAAAAATGACTTCTCCTGCGATAGCAGTTGTAGACCGCCATCAATAAATCCCCCACAAAACAGCAGAAAAATGCCGGAAGCATCAGCCAAAACTGCCAGCCATAACCGCTGCACCGCCCCGCCGTTGCAAATACTCCGAGAAATCCAAGGCTGCAGAGCAGCTTCGACGCAATGTAATATTTTTTCCATTTGTCCATGCACGTAATCACCGCAAGCACACAAAACAATGCACTGTACCCCAGCGCCATCACCGCAAGCATCCCTCGACCTCCTCCCTTTCCCGCAGCCACCTTTTTGCTAACATTCTATAACATTCAATTGATATTGCCAATCAGAACTTTCCGCAATCCTTTGGGGTAATGATTTTTTAAGACACCCCCGGCAAGCTTTCCCCATCCGATGCCATACCCGTCAACCGTGACCAGATACCATCCCTTCTTTCCCTCATGGGCGAAGGTACCCCCATTTAGATATCCGCGGATCTCTGCACTCTGCGCCAAAAAC
>CAJLGN010000188.1 GCA_905206195.1 uncultured Roseburia sp. | reverse complement strand
TAGGTTACATAATTACATCGGATTGTGCAACTTTTATTTTTAAAACAAGGCCTAGCTATTTACAGAAAAAGTTTCACACACTCGCAATGCTTTTAACGTATTATTCGTACACAATTTTATTTCTTGGATTTTTCCCTAAATCACAAATGCTTTTGTGGGGAGCTATCTCATTATTTTCCCCTTTTTGTGCTTTTGTCATGTGGTATTCAAACAAAGATATGCCAATCGGGGATATTCTTGCGGCTATGCCTATTGCGGCACTTCTTTCAGAGTGGTATGTAACGGGAAATAAAAATATAATCTTGCTTACAGCCTATCTCGTCATGATAATCTTCTTGCTCATATATGTACCTCAAAAAGCAAAGAGATGTCTGACTGTTATGCCAATTGCAGCTATAATAACGTTATTTCTAATAAAAACAGGTTTAATGGATTTTGTATGTAAAGGATTACTAAACATATATTACTAAACCTATAACTCTCAGTTTGACTCATAGATAACTTTGGAGACACGTTCAAAAAGAGAAAATAAAAATGAAACGATATAGAGAACAGGGAATTCGGAGTGCAAAAATAGATAAAATTGATTCGGGAATTGTTGCTAGCTGCGGCGTAGATTTTTGGTGTCATTTGTCTGATTTCCAACCACGAATTGTAAAATGCGGTTTGCGGAGAGAAAAGTCCGGTTTTTAAAATTTTTCCTGAACTTTTGAAAAAGAATTGTTGACATTCCAGCAACGTCATACTTTATATTTCAATCAGGAGGTGAGTACAGATGGAATACACAATCAGACAACTGGCGGAGTTATCTGGCATCAGCGCGCGGACACTGCGCTACTACGACCAGATCGACCTGCTGTGTCCCGCGAGAATGGCGGCAAACGATTACCGCATTTACGGGCAGGAGGAAGTCGACCTGTTGCAGCAGATCCTTTTCTACCGCGAGCTCGGCGTAGGATTAAAGGAGATCAAAAACATCCTGAGCGATCCAAGCTTCGATAAGCAAAAGGCGCTGGAGGGCCATTTATCTGACCTTCGATTGAGAAAAAATCACATAGAAACACTGAATGACAATGTGACAAAGACAATCAGCAGCCTGAAAGGAGAATCGATTATGAGCAACAACGAGAAATTCGAAGGATTCAAACAAAAAATGCTGGACGACAACGAGGCGGCTTACGGGGCGGAAATACGCGAGCGCTATGGCGACGAGGCGGTTGAGGCCTCCAATGCCAAAGTGAAAGGGATGAGTGAGGCAGAGTGGCAGAGAGCCAGAGAGCTTGGCGAGCTTATCAACAGCGCCTTGAAGGAGGCGTTTGAGCAGAGAGATCCGGCGGGAGAGACGGCACAGAGAGCCTGTGCGCTGCACAGGGAGTGGCTCTGTATGTTTTGGAAAGATGGGATGTACACAAAAGAAGCCCACAGAGGGATCTCAGAAAGTTATGTCGCGGATGAGCGCTTTACGAGGTACTACGATAAGATTGCGCCGGGATGCACAGAATTTTTGCGGGATGCAATCCAGGTGTACTGTGGATGAGAGAGGGGTGAGAGCTTTCTTCCCGGCTTTGAGAAGAAATATCTATCTTTGTTATGTAATAAACCATTCATTTTTCAAAGACAATATGCTAAAATGGAACATATAGGTTTTTGAAGGAGAGGATATTTTCAGAATGGGTGAAAAAACAATCATAGAAATCACAAATGACCGTCTGGAGGAGGCGATCAAGGAGTATGCCACAGAGCGCACCAGGGAGAAGCTCACCGAGGTGTTGGACCTGCTGCGGCCCACGAGACTGCTGGTTCCCGCCATGTTAAAAACGCCGGATCAGCCGACACCGTGTTTTTTGAAGAACAGCGACGGGGAGCAGTTTTTTGTAGCGTACACGTCGAAGGAGCAGATTCCGAAAGAACCGAAGAGCCAGGCGATCCTGAATATGCCGTTTCCGGCATGCAACAACATCGTGGTGAAGCCGGAGTTAAAGCTGGCGGGGATCGTCATCAACCCATTTTCGGACAACCTGATTCTCAAGACGGAGTTGGTGCAGAAGCTGCACGAGGTGGATCAGAGTGCGCCGGGAACCAGGAAGGTCAAGATGTCGGCGGAGCAGTTTCACGTGTTTGTCAAGAGACAGGTGGAGTTTACAGTCTTTCCGAGGCGCCTGTTCACGGAGAAAGAGGATTTTGTGGAAAAGCTGTGCGATGAGAGGGAGCGTCTGGTAAACCAGATGTTTGCGGATGCTTACAAGGACACGAAGCTGTACCTGCACGGTGAGGGTGATTACTCTGTGATGGCGCTTGATATCGCGGAGGATCTCACGCTGATTCGTGTGGATCTGCCTGAGCAGGGGCTGGTGCCTCCACTCTGTCACCGCGTCTATATCACATTCAACCCTCTCACAAAGAAGGCGGGATATTACACAATCGAGAAGTCTGCCGAACAGGATGGAAGAATCCTGGGTGGGATGCTTGCGGACGGTTCGCACGTCAACTATGGTGAGGCGCCGGTGGAGGGCGCAGAGCTCCAGAAAGTCATGGAACTCGCCAGATGTGACAGCGGTGAGCTGACAAGTTGAACAAGGCATAAGGACAGGGCTGTCGCAAATTTGCGGCAGCTCCTTTATGTGTGGCGGACGACGTCCGCATAGCTTCCCCGGACTACTTTTAGGAGATCTGCGGGGCTTAGTGTGATTGTCGTCCCGATTCGTCCCCCGCTGATGTAGATGGTATCGTAAGCACTGGCACTCTGATCCACGATGGTGGCGAACTGTTTTTTCATGCCGAGCGGGGAACAGCCGCCCCGGACATAGCCGGTCACTGCCGTGATCTCTTTCACGTGCAGCAGATCGACGGATTTTTCGCCGGCGGCCCTGGCTGCGGCTTTTAGATTCACCTCCGCTGCGATCGGTATGACAAAGACATAGTGCTGACCGCTTTTTCCGCGCATGACGAGCGTCTTGTAGGATTGCTCCACCGGGGCGCCAGTGAGCTTTGCTGTGTGCAGACCGTCGATGAATTCGTCACACGCATAGTGAATGACATCATATGCAATTTTATTCCGATCTAAAATGCGCATGGCATTTGTCTTCAATTCTTTTCCCATGAAGTCTCCCCCGGCGCAAGAACAGGCGCGTTGCCCTTGCAAAAATTTGTATCTCATAAAAATCTCGATGCCATCAGTCTAACGAAAGCAGATTCTGCTGTCAAGATATGTAGGGGTTCTTGAAACAAAAACGCAAAAATGATATAGTAAGCAATAAAAACGGTCTATTCTGAAAGAAGGAGTGTAAGATATGAATGAGATATGGAAGCGTATAAAAGCGGATGTGATATTATCGGCGTTGGTCTGCGCAGTGATTGGAGTGGTTCTTTTGTTGTGGCCGGCGGAGACGATTGATGTTTTTTGCAGGATTTTAGCAGCGGGACTCATTGTCATGGGTGGTGTGAATATCGTATCCTATCTTTCAAATCGGAGCATGCATCCTTTTGCGGGAGCAGTGGGGCTGATCGTGGTGCTGGTGGGAATTTGGATTCTCATCCGACCAGAGAGTATTGTGAGCCTGGTTCCTATTGTCATCGGTGTGATTTTGTGTGCACATGGGATTTCAGATCTTCAGATCGCGCTTGAGACGAAGGCGAATGGATACGAGAGATGGTGGAGCATACTGGTTGTCGCAGCTGTCGCAATTGGATTTGGCATACTCTGTATCGTCAACGCATTCGGTATGGTGAAGCTGGCGCTGCAGTTTATCGGGATCGCCCTCATTTATGACGGGATCTCGGCGCTGTGGATCGTGAGCAGGGCGGTCCAAAGCGCAAGAGAGAGAAAGCGGGAGGAGGATGTTCTGGATGTGGAGTACAAAGAGGTGGACAAAGAGTAATGCGCAGGGAAGAATTTAAGATGGAGCGGACAGGGCTTTTGAAGATCGGGGATGTGCTTCCGATCACGGAGGGAAAGCTTCCGTCCTCCTATTATTACACACTGGGCAAAGCCTACGCGATGTCGGCCAATTACGGAGTCGGCGAGCGGATCAAATCCGGCGAGGGCACCGTGGTGGATGTCCAGGAAACGCCGAAGGGTTACTTTGTCACCGTCGAATTTGATGAATAAAACTTTTTTAGAGAGAGGGATTTATGGCAGGACAGGGAGAGGGGGGCTCAATCGACACATTTTTTCAGGACCAATGTGAGCTTTTGGAGTGGGTTATGGCCACACAGCTGATGAGCCGTTGGAACCGCTGCTCTAGAATGGCATGGT
>CAJLGN010000187.1 GCA_905206195.1 uncultured Roseburia sp. | reverse complement strand
TCTTCGGCAAGCTTTTCTTTAAGGTTTTCCTCACGCTTGTCATCAAACACAACGGACGCATTGTCAAGGAATTCCTTCTTCCAATTTGGGAGCAGATTTGGCTGAATATTATTTTCAACTGCCAGGGTATTGAGATCCTTCTCCCCCTTTAACAGTTCGATAACAAGGTCTGATTTGAATTTTGCACTAAAATTTCTTCTTTGTCTGGACATGATTTTGAATCCTCTCTTTCATACTGATTGTAGTATATCAGATTCATTAAAATCTGTCCGAAAAAGTGTCTTAATTTATGAGACCATTATATGCTGTTGCCAATGAGATCAAAAGGTATAGGACAATCCGCCTAAAAGAATAGAATATGGATAAACAGACAAAAGAGAGAATGTATATGTTTTGAACTATAGTCAAGTAAGTGGAAAAATTTTTGGCAAGAATTTATCTGAGAACAGCCGCTTAGGCTTGTTCCCAGTAGATGATGTATAATGTTTTGATATCATGCTGGAACATGAGATTATGAACGCGTTTAATCGTTGTTTGCGTGTGGCGTGAATATGGCAATCGATTTTTTAAATATGAGATTCTCTTCTTTGAGCTGGGCGTTGCATTTTTGCAGTTCCTAGATCTGTTTTGCAGTAAGGATTTCGCCATCATCAATTTCGACGGTGGAATACTGTTTAATCCATTTGCCAATGGTAGATGTGGAGACGCCGTATTCTTTGCAGGGCTGGGGTTGGGTTTTGCCGTTTTGCTGAAGAGAGACCAGAGATTTTCACTGAAAAAAGTTGGTGACATTAACTTGACATAAGTGGGGGTACGGTACGCTCGATGTGTACCGGGCGTTTGAAAATCTCAGGAGGTAGGTATAAAATCTTGCACTCTGCAAATACTACGGGCATACAACCTTGTGAATGCGGAGGAGCAGCATGTCCCAGCCAGTTTGGAGCGCAGGAAAAAATCTGCCTCAATTTGAGACTTTGCACGGCAGCGTCCGAACCGATGTCCTGATTATCGGCGGCGGTCTGTGCGGCATTTTGTGTGCATACTTTTTGAGGATGGCGGGCGTTGAGACCACTTTGGTGGAGGGGAATACAATTTGCAGTGGAATTTCAAAAAATATCACCGCAAAGATCACATCCCTGCACGGTTTGCCCTACCATAAGATGATAAAATCTGTCGGTAAGGAGATGGCATCCATGTACCTCTGGGCCAATGAGCGGGCTCTGGGAAAATACCGTGAGCTCGCGCAGACCATAGACTGTGATTTTGAGGAAAAAAGCGCCTTTACCTATTCCGTTTTGGATCGGCGCAAGATTGAGGAGGAGGTTCACGCAGTAAACCTGCTCGGCTTTCCGGCTGTGTTCGCCGAGCATCTACCCCTTCCGTTTGAGACAAATGGGGCAGTGGAATTTCAAAACCAGGCACAGTTTCATCCGCTCAAATTCATTGCGGGAATGCTGGAAGGACTCAAAATTTACGAGCATACTTTCATACGGGATCTCGCGCCGCACAGGGCGTGGGGCGCGGACGGGGAGATCGCTGCGGATAAAATTATCGTCGCGACGCACTTTCCGTTTCTGAATAAGCACGGCAGTTATTTCCTGAAGCTGTACCAGCACCGCTCCTATGTGATTGCTCTGGAGAATGCGCCCGATGTGGGTGGGATGTATGTCGATGAGGCGCGGGCTGGGATGTCCTTTCGCAATTATGGGGATCTTCTGTTTGTCGGGGGAGGCGGTCATCGGACGGGAAAGTGCGGTGGGAATTATCAAGAACTGCGGGCGTTTGCCGCAGATTATTACCCCTGTGCGAGAGAAAAATATCACTGGGCAGCGCAGGACTGCATGAGCTTGGATGGCATTCCCTATATCGGGCACTATTCCAAGAATACGCAGGATCTTTTTGTGGCGTCGGGGTTTCAGAAATGGGGAGTCACATCCTCCATGGTGGCGGCGATGCTGCTTCGAGACATGGTGATGGGGATGGACAGCGGGTGGGGAGAGGTGTTCTTGCCACAGCGGTCTATGCTGCGCCCCCAGCTTTTGATCAACGCGGCGGAGGCGGTGGGCAATCTGCTCACGCCGTCCTTGCGACGATGTCCGCACATGGGCTGCGCGCTCAAATGGAACCGCGCAGAGCACACCTGGGACTGTCCGTGTCACGGATCGCGGTTTGAGAAAAATGGGGATCTCATCGATAATCCAGCCACGGGAGGTGCCAAGGTTGAGTGATGATTTTGAGGGATACTATTATAAGCACCAGAGAGGTGCGCACACGCTCTGCCTGATCGTGGGGCGGGCGGGGAGAGAGCGCTTTCTCCAGATCATCACGGAAACGTCCTCGGAGACGCTTCCGCTTTCGGCGGGCAACCATTTTTCAACTAAGGGAATTGTGCTCAATATCAAAACGCCAAGCCTTTCGCTTGCCGGGACGATCCGCTACGGCGCGCTCGAGCCAATCCGCGGTGATATCATGGGACCGTTTCGTTTTTTTCCTATGGAGTGCAGGCATGGCATCGTCAGTATGCGCCATGATCTTGTGGGAAGTGTTGTGCGAAATGGCGAGGTGATTGACTTTACCGGTGGGACGGGCTATATCGAAAAGGACAGCGGCAGAGCATTTCCAGCATCCTATGTCTGGGTGCAGGCGAACGATTTCCAGAAGCCCTGTTCTATCGTGACATCCGTCGCAACAATTCCGTTTTACGGGATTCGCTTTTTGGGGTGTATCTGCGTGATCCACTACCGGGGCAGGGAGTACCGGCTCGCGACCTATCTCGGGGTGGAAGTTGTTTTGTGCAGCCGGGAAAAAATTCATCTAAGACAGGGAAAATACCGGCTTGAAATCCGCGTGAAAGATGCTGTCGGGCAGAAACTCGACGCGCCGCAGGATGGAATCATGAAGCGCACGATCTTGGAGTCCGCGTCCTGCGAGGCAGAATTTCTGTTCTGGATTCAGGACAGGCTGATGTTCCATCTACACACGGAGCACGCCGGGTTTGAGTATGAAATGTGAGCGGGTTAAGCCGGACCGCAGCTGTCGCGCTTTGCCAGATAGTAGGGCAGTTCGATTTTTAGCGGCAGACTGTGCCCGCCGCCTATGCGGTCAATGAGAGTCTTTGCGGCCATCCGGCCCATCTCCTCGATGGGAATGTGCATTGTGGTGAGCATGGGAGAGACGAATTGTGCAATTTCGATATCGTCCATACTGATCACGGAGATGTCGTCCGGGATGCGAAAGCCCGCCTCCTGAATCGCTTTGATAGCCCCGATGGCAGTGATGTCATTCATGCAGAAAAAGGCGGTGACGGCGCGGGTGCGCGCGAGAATGCGCTTTGCCCCATGATAGCCACCCTCCGACGAGGTGGGGACGTTAGTCACAATCTGTCGGTTAAAAGGAATCCGATGGCGCTTTAATGTGTCACAGTAGGCATCGTAGCGGATTTCTTTTTTTGTGTCGCCGATGTAGCCGATGCGGGTATGCCCGAGTTGGAGAAGAAATTCTAGAGCGTCGGAGGCGATGGCGCTCCCGTCGCAGACCACCTGGTCGTAGTCGGAATGCAGCGTATTTAAGCCAGTGTACACCACTTTCCGAAAATGATTTCGCAGAAGATGAAGCGTCGCGTCGTCGCAGCGGCCGAGGACAGCCGCCCCGTCCACCTCGCTCCCCGGGATTGGACTGTGATTGAGGGGAGCTTTGATGTCGAAGAGGGAAAACGCGTATTTGACGATATAGCCCTCTTTCAAGGCCTCCTGCTCGATGCTGCGCATCAGAGCGGAGAAAAAGGCATCGTTTTTTGCGTCGGAGGAGCGGGCCAGAATACAGGCGATGGACTTGCTCTGTATATTTTGGGGGCCTCCTTGCTTGAGCGCCTGTGCCAGGCTGTTTGGAATATAGCCGCCCGCGCGTGCGATTTCCCAGATTCTGTCCTGCACTTCTTTACTGGCCGCATTTTGCGATTTCCCGTTGATGGTTCGGGAGACGGTCGATATGGAGACCCCGGCTTCCCTTGCGATATCTTTTAATGTCATTTCTCTTCCTCGTTTGCTTGTGTACTATTCTGCACGTGGTGTTTTGTGCATCATTTTCCATGTGTTTGCCACAGACAGTGTCTGTTTCTGTGCATATCTTAACATATTTCCCCGGAAATAGGAGCCCTCTGAACACAAACGTTTGTACAAAATTTGCACGAAAGTTTGCGTGGCACTGTTAAAATAAAAGAAGTTACAGCTAAAATTCTGGACAAAATTAACATATAAAGT
>CAJLGN010000186.1 GCA_905206195.1 uncultured Roseburia sp. | reverse complement strand
TAGGGCGTCAGCTCCACATTCTCATAATCGCGGATTTTCTTTATGTACGTCTGATACTGACCGCGATCGAGACCAGACGGCATCTTCTCCACCAGCTGTGCCACCTCAAATCCCGCTTGCCGATTCTTCCAGAGGAAGAGCCTCTTGCGCATCGGCTCCTTCACATCCGCAGGGAGTTCCGCCGCCTCCACCTCATCCAGAACTCTCTTGATCAGTGCGTAGCTCTTTCCCTCACAGGCGTCCACCTTTTTCCCCAGCTCTTTGACCCGTGTACCGATCAACTTTTGATTCACTTTTTCGAGATATTCCTTTCGCAAGTCCGGAGTAAGCTCTCGGTCCCGCTCCACCTGCCTTTTCAGCTCCCGCAGCTGACGGCCAGAATATCGGTCGAGCATCTGAAATCTCACCGCGTAGTTCTTGGCGCTCCCACCCGTTCCCCCATTTGGGGAAAGACCAATGTCAACTCTGCCAAAATCCGTCCCTCCTCCAGAATCAGATACATGGCTCTCCAAAATCTCCTTCGCTTCCCGGTGTCCATTCGCTTCGGGCATCGCTTCCTGGGCTGCACTGTCCCCTCTGCCGCCCTCTGTGTATACGCTTTCCACTTGCTCCTTAGCCGGCGCTTGTGCCATGCCAGAACCGCCTTCTTCCCGCTCACCATTTCCCGTCCCAGTCTCTCCTGTACTGTGCGTGCGATACTTTTTTCGGACTCCGCTTAATTCTTTTTCCACCGGGATATTTCCCTCCTGCACCCCCCGCGTCACTCGCCTCTCCGGTCGGCTCGCTCTCTCTAAATCCATCCCTCCCGAAATATTCTCCTCCGAGGATGCTTCCTCCAAAGTAGCTTCCTCTCTCCTCTGGCCCTGCTCACGCACACGCTCTTCATACTTTTTTGTACTCTCATCCGGGTAAAATCCCTCCTCCATGCGGGCGGAAAGTTTCTTGAGCTCTGTATCGGAAAGCTCCGGCAGAGAATCGCAGATCTCTTTTTGCTCCTCCTCTGCCTCCTCCGCAATCTGCTTTGACGGATCCACAAATCGGTTAAAATGATAATTCGATACCCGGGCGCCTCTCTGTCCGAGCAATTGAAGGTAGTCCTCATACGCCTCATCATCATCCTCAAACTCCAGCGCGTAAACATCCCCGTCCACGAGCAGCTTGCCAGGGCGCGGGGTATAAAAACTCCGGCAGTGATCGCAGGTGCAGGCTCTCGCCAGGAGAACGCCGCCCTCCTCCGTCTCAATTCGGAACTCTCTGCCCTCCGGGTAGATGACCATATGCATTTTCTCTCCGCACACAGGGCAGAGATAACCAACTCTGTAAAAATTGTTGCCGATCCGCTCTGTGCGCCGCTCTCTCAGCGTGGTCTCAATGCAGTTAAAAACCGCCAAGGTCCGATTCCAGATAATCTTGTGCCACAGCCCACTCTCCTTTTCCCCTGTGTGGTCCTCCTCTTCCTCCTGATACTCGAGCGCCATCTGTATCACATCCTCGTACGTGGTCCGCATGCCGTTCCGATAAAACCGAAAATAGCTCTCATTGTACTCCGGCTCAATGTGAATTTCCCGCATAATACTTGAGAACAGCCGACCTAACTCCCCGTAATTTTTATCCACTCGAAGCCCCTTGATATTGCCCCACTTCCCGAACGCATAAAGAATCATATTGATTGCATTCTGTGTCTGCACATTCCCCGCAGTGTCCCGGATGTCCTCCTCCCGCACCGGTATGTCGATGATGTTCGTCGCCACCTTTTTTGTATCAAAATGAAAAAACAGGGATCTTACCTCCCCCTGTAAAATGATATAATTGTCCACCACCACAAAAATCCCGTTCCACTTCACCGGCACCTTCATAGTCTCGATCAGCCGCTCAAATGTCTGACGCAATTCTGGATTTGCTCTCAATATAATCATGGAATTTCCCCCACCTTTTTCTGCATTGACAGCCATGGCACGCTCCCGAGACCTGACTGCACCTACTTACCAGTATAATCCCACCCTCCACTCTTTTCAAATACTTCTTGCATACTGCGCGCACTTTATAAACTTTTAAGAATTTCTCAAAATGCCGCATTTTCTCCTCTTCTCCCACTATTGTTAGCACTCATTTAAAAAGAGTGCTAGTTTTCTATTGACTTTTTAAATTTGCAGTTATAATATCTTATCTATAAGCAATTTGTACATGATTTATATTTTTATAAAGGAGTGTTATATTATGGCAAACAAACATGGAAGTCTTTCAATCGACAGCGATAATCTTTTTCCGATTATCAAAAAATGGCTCTATTCCGACCACGATATCTTTTATCGCGAGCTGATCAGCAACGGGTGCGACGCCATTACCAAACTGAAGAAGTTGGACATGATGGGCGAGCACTCTCTCCCCAATGATTTCAAAGCGCAAATTCAGGTCGTCGTAAACCCGGAGGAGAAGACGTTAAAATTTATCGATAACGGACTTGGCATGACCGCCGATGAGGTGGAGGAGTACATCTGCCAGATCGCATTTTCCGGCGCGACCGATTTTATTGAGAAGTACAAGGACAAATCCACAGACGATCAGATCATCGGTCACTTTGGCCTTGGCTTCTACTCCGCCTTCATGGTGGCGGACGAGGTCGAAATTGACACCTTGTCTTATAGAGACGGCGCGGCTCCGGTCCACTGGACCTGCGACGGCGGCACGGACTACGAGCTCGCAGACGGCACCAAAGATACCATCGGCACGGAGATCACCTTACATTTAAATGAGGACTGCCTGGAATTTGCCAATGAATACCGCGCGCGTGAAGTCATCGAGAAATACTGCTCCTTCATGCCGACCCCGATTTTTCTCTCCAAGGCAAATGCCGAGGAAGAGTATGAGACCATCGATGCAGCCGACAGATTGGACACCGACACGATTGTGGAGGAGATCCACGAGGAAGCCAAGATGGAAGAAAAGGAAAATGAGAACGGCGAGAAAGAAATGGTCGAGGTCTCTCCTGCGAAAGACAAGTTAAAGATCGTAAAACGCCCAGTCCCCTTAAATGACACCCATCCGCTGTGGCTAAAGACACCGCAGGAATGCACGGATGAGGACTACAAGGCGTTTTACCGCAAGGTATTTCTCGACTATAAAGAACCGCTGTTTTGGATTCACCTGAACATGGACTATCCGTTCAACTTAAAAGGAATCCTCTACTTCCCAAAGATCAACACCGAGTACGACTCCATGGAGGGCACAATTAAGCTGTACAACAACCAAGTGTTCATCGCGGACAATATCAAGGAGGTCATCCCAGAATTCTTGATGCTGTTAAAGGGCGTCATCGACTGCCCCGATCTCCCGCTGAACGTTTCCCGCTCCGCGCTGCAAAACGACGGTTTTGTGAAAAAAATCGAGGAATTTATTACCAAAAAAGTCGCTGACAAGCTTGTGGGTATGTGCAAAACCGACAAGGAAAATTACGAGAAATTCTGGGATGATATCAGCCCGTTCATCAAATTCGGCTGCTTGAAGGACACCAAATTCTGTGACAAAATGAACGACTACATCCTATTTAAAAATCTGGATGACAAATATCTGACTCTTCCAGAGCTTCTGGTGAAGAAGGAAGAAAACGCATCGGATGCCAACGAGAGCGCGGACGCAGATACCAAGGATACCGCTGAGATTTTTGACGCCGACGGCAATCCGTTAACGGATTCCACAGCTTCTGACGAAGCCGGTGACACTTCCGAAAAAGATGAGCGCGCTACCGTCTACTACGTGACCGACAAGGTACAGCAGGGGCAGTACATCAAGCTCTTCAAAGAACAGGGAATGGATGCAGTCATCTTGGATCACAATATCGACACTTCCTTCATCTCCCAGTTGGAGCAGCGCAACGAGCACTACAAGTTTATGCGCATCGATGCGGATCTGACCGAGTCCTTGAAGGATGAGACCAGTGAGGATATATTAAAAGAAGAGACTGACACTCTGACCGAAGTGTTCAAGAAAGCTTTAAACAATGAGAAACTGACCGTCAAAGTCGAGAAATTAAAGAATGAGAACATATCCTCCATCATCACTCTCTCCGAGGAGGGCAGACGTATGCAGGATATGATGAAGATGTACGCGATGGGCGGCATGGGAGGTATGGATCCGAATATGTTCGCCGCGGATCTGACACTGACCTTAAATGCGAACAACGCACTGGTCAAATATATTTTCGAGAACAGAGATTCCGAGCACGTTCCGATGTTCTGCGAACAGCTCTACGATCTGGCGATGATTTCCAATCAACCGCTCTCCGTGGACGCCATGACAAAATTTGTGGAGCGC
>CAJLGN010000185.1 GCA_905206195.1 uncultured Roseburia sp. | reverse complement strand
TCTATGGATATCAAAAAGATGCGGAGGATAAAAATAAATTGATACCGGATCCGTACGCTGCGGATGTGGTGAGGCGTATCTTTTCCTGGAAAATCGCAGGGATGAGCCTAGGGGCAATCGCGGATAAGCTGAATGAAAATGGAATCTTATCCCCGCTGGAATATAAAAAATTGATTGGGATGAAGTATCAGACTGGCTTTTCCGGCAATGTGTCTGCAAAATGGGCATCTGCCTCTGTGAAGCGAATTTTAACCAACGCTGTTTACATGGGAGATATGGTGCAGGGCAAGCGGGAAAAGATCAATTATAAAATGAAAAAGAGGATGCAAAAGCAGGAGAGCGAGTGGATTTGCGTCAAAAATACGCACGAGGCCATCGTCCCTGAAGCAAAATTTCTGGCAGCGCAGGAATTATTGAGGTATGACGGGAGAGTTTCGCGGAATTCGGACACTGCAAATTTGTTCAGCGGAATTTTGCTGTGCGCGGACTGCAGAGCTCCGATGATTCGCAGGGTAAATTTGTATAAGGGTCAAAAGACGGTATATTATATCTGCCAGACAAAAAATAAATCACAGGGATGCAGCAGACACAGCATAAGGGAAGAGCTGTTAAAACGCATACTATTTGGGGAAATCAAGAAATATATGGAACTGATGGTGTCTTATGCAGATGCGGCTTTTTATTTGGATGGGGTGGAGGTGAATGATGCACCGATTGCGGAATACGATAAGCAGATAGCCGCACTTGGCGAAGAATATGATCGGTTTGATAGACGAAAGCGCAGTCTGTTTTGTGATTTAAAAGAGGGGCTGATTGATCAGGATGAGTTTGTAGAATTTTCTGATCTGTACGAAAAACGGTGCGGGGAGCTGGCGAGAGTGATAGAGGCGCAAAAGCAGATGATCAGAGATATGTACCAAAACGCAGCGATGGCAAAAGCGCGGATCACAGAGATAAAAGAGACCTTGGAGCCGCCGGAGCTCTGCAGAGAATTACTGGTCACAACCGTCCGCAGAATTTATCTCCATGAGAACCGAAGAATGGAGATTTTGTTCCGTTTTTCGGATGAAGATGAAATGGAAAAACTGGCGTCTATGCGCCGGGGTGACCGTGGGGAAAGCGCTGGCTGGGAGGTGGAATAAATGGCGCGAACAGCGAAACGATACAGGGAAAATCTGGAGCAAATGTGGGGTGCGTCTCAAAAAAGATACGCGGTCGGGATATACAGCAGGTTATCGGTAGATCAGGGGGACAGAAAATCGGAATCTATAGAGAATCAGATTGTGATGATCCGGCAGTACATAGACAATTTTAACAGGATCTGGGAGGGGAAAGAGGAGCTGGCGGTTTACGACACCTACATAGACAGGGGCATTTCCGGGACATCCTTCCAGCGGCCGGCCTTCGCGCGCTTGATGGAGGATGTGCGAAACCACAGGGTGGATTGTATCATCGTAAAAGACTTGTCCAGATTTGGAAGAGATTATCTCGAGGCGGGAAGCTACATCGAGAAAATACTGCCATTTCTTGGCGTCCGTTTTATTGCGGTCACGGATGGGTTTGACTCGCAGTCAGAGCATGTGGCCGAACAAAAATTGGAGATGAATCTCAAAAATTTGGTGAACGATATGTATGCGAAAGACATCTCCATGAAAGTTTCTTTGGCGCGGAAACTGTCAGCGCAGGGCGGCGGTTATATCGGGGGTGCAGCGCCGTACGGATATACCGTATTAAAAGCGGGGGGCGTGAGAAAGCTGGAAATTCATCCAGAAAATGCAAAAATTGTACAGTTTTTATTTGAAAGCTATGCAGAGGGGATTTCCTGTCAGGAGATCATTGTTGCACTGTATGAGAAAAAAGTTCATAGAAGCAGCGATTTTTACAAATACGGTCACACATATTGGAGGGAGGGCGAACGTCTGCATCAGTGGAGTGGGGCTGTGATACGCGGGATATTGGCAAACCCTGTGTACAGCGGGAAGTTGGAGCAGGGAAAAAGAACGTCATTTTTGATCGCGATGGAACATACTCACGAGGCAATCGTTGCGCCGGAATTGTTTGAGAAGGTACGTCTCATGCGGGAGGAGGGAAAAAAGAGAAGCTGCGTGGAAGCAGAATGCCGGGAGGATGAAAATATTTTTCGGAATCTTCTTTTTTGCGCCGGCTGTGGAGGAAAAATGCACGCGACTTTTTATCAGGGCAGGGTGAACGGGAGACGGAAGTATGCGTATTATTGTAGGCGGGCTTATTACATGGATGCGCGCAAATGTGAGCGAAATTATATTACGGAGGAACAGCTTTCGGAATATGTGAAGGAACAAATCCGCACGCTTTTACAGAGAGAAAATTTGACGGGTCGGAAATTGGCCGCCTTAAATCAGGAAGTGCAGGAAAAGAGAAAAAAAGTGTACCGGGGGGAGATCTGCTGTCTGCAAAAGAGACAGGAGAGATTGCTTGTGCAGGCCGCCAATATCTATATGAAGTACCGGGAGGGAAGTGTGGGGCAGCAGGAGTATCTCGCATTTCGGGAAAGCAAAAATGAGTTTGGATCGTTTTGTAAAAAGAGGATGGAAGAATTAGACCGCAGGACAGCGCATTGCGAGCGGCAGGCGAAAAAGGAGAACTGTTTTTTGCGCGCATTGCGCAGGGCGGGAAACAAAAAGCGGTTAAACCGGGAACTCGTGGAGGCTTTGATTGAAAAAATTGTCGTCAGTGCGAGCGGGGGGATCGATATTTACTTTTTGACGGGGAGCGTGGGGAAGTGAGAGAGAAGATTGCAGGATATTTCAGGATTTCCATGGAAGATGATGACCGGAAAGAGGAGAGCAACAGTGTCACCAATCAACGAATGCTGGTGAGGCGTTATATTTTGGAGCACAAAGATCTGGCTTCTTATGAGTATGTGGAGTTTTATGACGATGGGGTTTCGGGTGCGACGATGAGACGGCCAGGAATGCAGCAATTGCTCGAAAAATTAAAGCAGAATGAAATCGGGTGCATCGTAGTAAAGGATCTGTCAAGATTTTCAAGGGATTATATTGTGCTTGGGACTTATATGGAACAGATATTTCCGTTTTTTGGCATCCGTTTTATCTCCGTAACCGACCATTACGACAGCAGGGATTACGCGGGGAAAACGGCGGAGATCGACATTGGATTTAAAAGCCTGCTGGCAGACTTTTACTGCAAAGACGTATCGGAAAAAACGAGGAGTGCGGTGTGGGCCAGGAAACAGCGGGGAAAATATGCAACCGGAAATACACCGTTTGGGTACCGAAAAAATGAAGAAAATCGGGAGGAGCTGCTGGTTGTGCCCGAGGAGGCCGCATTAATCCGCCGCATTTTTGACCTGTCGCTCGCCGGGGCTCATCTGACACAGATCTGCAGAGTTTTGAATGATGAAAAGATACGCACGCCGTCCGAGTTTAAAAACCTGCGCGGGAAACAGTCTGGAGAGGAGGCGCACAGAGACCGGAAGTACTGGCAGCCGGGGATGGTCAGGCGCATACTGACAAACGAGAGCTATGTCGGCAATATGGTCTACGGAAAATCGGTACAGGCGCAGGTGGGGGGAAGCGGGGCCGTTTTAAAGCCCAGAGAGGAATGGAGCGTATTCCAAAACCACCATGAGCCGATTATCAGCGGGGAGGACTTTGCCAGGGTACAGGAGAAATTTTTTTGCAGGGGGGACATCGAGCGCTGTGTACTCTTTTATGCTTTAAAGGGAAGGGTCTACTGTGGTTGTTGCAAGCGGAGGCTAAAGGGGATCAAACTGGCGGGAGATAAGCTGGTCTATTATTGCGAGAAGCGGAGATTGAGCAGCGAGAATGACTGTATGTCAGGGCGATTCGATAATCAAACGCTGGAGAGGATTGTTTTGGAAGAGTTAAAAAGGCAGATCGTTTTGCGGGCCGATGTGGGGGTGACAGACGGTCAAATGTGCCTGCACAGGAGGAGACGAGCCGATGGGCTGGCGGTGAAGAGGAGAGCAGCTGAGAAAGAAATAGCAAATCTTGTAGAGCAAAAAGCAGCTGTGCTGGAGCATTATCATGCGGGAGGCATGACAAGAGAGCAGTATATGGAGGCGCGGAGTGCGTTGGGCAGGCAGATAACCGAAAAGCGGAGCTTACAGGAGTGTGGTAAGAATGCCTTAGACGCCAGCTTGGAGGGTGATGCGGAGGATACAGAATTTATGAATTCCGCAGGATTTTTGGAGCTGACCAAAGAAATGACGGATGCGTTTCTCGAGAGAATAGAGATCAGCAACCGGGGGCAGATCGATATTTACTGGAAATTTAAAGGAGAGGCGGACAAT
>CAJLGN010000184.1 GCA_905206195.1 uncultured Roseburia sp. | reverse complement strand
TAGCTTGGTAGCGCGCTCGGCTGGGGGCCGAGAGGTCGCAGGTTCAAATCCTGTTACTCCGATTTATTCAAAGGGAAGGGGCTGTCGCAGAATATAGCGACAGCCCCTTTCCTTGTTTTTCAAGCTGCCGTTTATGCAGCCTGTTTTTTTATCTGCAACAGCAGATAAATGATGCTGATGCCGAGCAGGATGTGACCGCTGCCCGAGATACCTGAAATAGAAGCATCGAGTCCTCGGCTGAGTGTAGTCCCGAGCGCCTGTGTGATTCCCCGGAAGAAAAGTCCAAACCCGGTAATATTCAGGCCGACGTGATAGATAACTACCATCTTGCCAGCATGCTTCTGATTGGAAAATGGGAAATTTTTTTCGAGCAGCATCAGGATGAGGAAAAAGAACATCCCGAGCATAAAGTAGTGTGTGTGCATAACGGACAATCTTGTCACACTGGAAAAGCCGTTTAACTTGGTGAACTCCCGGTAAAAGACACCCAGGATCATCGCTGTGATGGCGTAGATCAGTGCAGTGTTAGCGTAACGTTTTGTCATCTCTTGTTCTCCTTTTCATTCATAAATAGTCCGCCGGACGATCTCCAGAAAAAAATGAATATCCGGCGTTTGTGTGCGCAGCAGCAGGATTAGATTCTGCATGAGGAAGCGCGCATATTGTTCTTTTGTAAAAGTCTCGTTCCAGATATCTCCGCGCACCTTTGGATCCTGTTCCATTCGGCGGGCGAGAGTGCTCTCCAATGCCGCCTGCATGTGCACCATGCACTCCTGCCCTGCGGATTCTGCACTCCCGAGGCTGCGCATAAGCTGTCCCGCGGAGCCGGCAATGCGTGATTGGAGAAATGCGTAGATCTCCTCCAGCTGCCCGCAGAAGGAAACCGCAGTGATTGCCGTGTGCATCTCGAGAAGTGTATTCCGCCAGTAGCGCTCTGTCGCAGCGAGAAGGAGCTCGTCCTTGTTTGAAAAATAGTTGTATACCGTCCCGGTCGCAATTCCCGCTTTTTTTGCGATACCGCGGATGTTGACCGCATCGGGATTCCCTGTCTCCACGAGAGCGTGCACCAGATCGAGCAAGGTGTCGCGCAGGGTGTCATCTTTTTTTCTCACGTAAGTCTCCTCCCGTATGGACATGGATGCAAGGAACGAATTCCCCGTTATCATACGATGGAACGAATTGTTTGTCAATCTTTTGTGAACGTGTTCATAAAAGATTTCTTTTTCGCGCAATAAAAAACACCAAAGCGAAAGCTTCGGCGTTTTAGCGGAGACGGAGGGATTCGAACCCTCGTGCCCCGGAGGGCAAACGCATTTCGAGTGCGCCCCGTTATGACCACTTCGATACGTCTCCAATGTGTAAAAATACTTGATTAGTATAACACATTCTTTTCGATTTGCAAGCTGAACTTGAGAAAAAAGTTTATGAATTTTGCGTGATATCTTGTTTTTGTTGACAAATCAAATTCTGGTAGTGTAATACAAAATATATCATTTTTATAAGCTAAAGTGGTGCAGCGATAACTCTCTAAAAGGATAATGCAATAAAGAGGCATCAAAGAAGATGAGAGAGAATACATTTAATAAGACAGGAGAGAGAAAACGTGGGAAAGTACATCATAAAACGAGTATTATTGGCAGTCGTGTCGATCGCGATTGTCAGTGCCATTGCATTTTTTGCAATGAACGCCATACCGGGTGGGCCATTCAACAAGGAGAAGGCGAGCACCCCGGCAGTACAGGCGGAGTTGGAGAAGCGATATAACCTGGATAAGCCGGTGCCGGAGCAGTATGTCATCTATATGAACAAGCTGCTGCACGGCGACTGGGGTGTGAGCTTAAAGACGGGGCGTGATATCTGGACAGACATCTGGGCAAAGTTTCAGGTTTCCGCGAGACTGGGGGGAACGGCTGCCGTGATCGCCATCATCTTTGGTATTATATTGGGAAGTATCGCCGGTCTCACCAGAAATCGTCTGCCGGATCGTCTGATCGTATTTCTGACGACCCTTGGGACAGCGATGCCGTCCTTTGTGCTGGCGACGCTGCTTTTGCTGGTATTTTGTCTAAAGCTGGGATGGATTCCGGTCTGGAGCTCAAACAATCCGAATTATGTACTTCCAATTATTGCACTTTCTGTGTACCCGATGGCGTATATCACAAGGCTTGCCAAGACGAGCATGCTGGATGCGCTGCACCAGGACTATATCCGCACGGCGAAGGCGAAGGGGGTCGCCGCGTGGAAGGTGATTTTTAAACACGCGCTCCGGAACGCCTTGATTCCAGTCATCACGTATGTTGGCCCGATGGTTGCTTATATTCTCACCGGATCTATGGTAGTGGAGAGTATCTTTACCATCGGAGGTCTGGGATCCTCTTTCGTGACGAGCATTACAAACCGCGACTATACGACAATCATGGCGACCACGATTTTTCTTGCGGTCATCATGGTGTTTGCAAACTTGTTGACGGACATTACATACAAGCTGGTCGACCCGCGCATCAATTTGGATTAAAGGAGAAGAGGAGCTTATTACTATGGCAATGAGTGAAAAGAAACAAATGAAACGGCAGCTTTTGTCCGCGCAGATCGATCTCTCGAAGTTCGACCGGGAGAGCTTCCGAAAGGCGACAGAGGAAGAAAAAAGGCAGCAGGACGTCATGGGGGAGTCCACGACGTTCTTTAAAGACGGAATGCGCCGTCTGAGGAAAAATCCACTGGCGATGGCGAGTGTGGTGGTGTTGGTTTTGATTGTTCTGCTTATTATCTTTGCGCCGCACGTCGTGCCGTACCGCTACGATCAGATTATTAGCGTGAACGGTGTGCGCGATAAGTCAGCGGCAAATCTTGGGCCCTTTGAATATTCAAAGATGGAGCAGAAATATATGGAGGCAACCGGGGAGAAGCTGTTCCCGCATATTTTTGGCACGGACAGCCTGAGCCGCGACTATTTTATCCGTGTGATCTACGGGACAAGAGTGAGTCTCTCGATCGGTGTTGTGGCTTCGGTGATGGTTCTGCTGATCGGTCTAGTGTACGGGTCAATCGCTGGATATTTCGGCGGTGCTGTGGATCTGATTATGATGCGGATTGTCGATATTATCTACTCCCTCCCCGATATGCTGTTGATTATCCTGCTTTCTGTAGTGCTTGACGGCGCGCTTGAGGGCGCGCTGGTGGGGACGGTGTTCGCAAAGCTTGGAACTAATATGATTTCCATGTTCGTGGTGTTCGCGCTGCTCTACTGGGTCGGGATGGCGCGCCTGATCCGCGGACAGATTCTCTCGATTAAAAACAATGAGTATGTGCTGGCAGCGCGGTGCATTGGAACGCCCGACCGCAGGATACTCACAAAGCATATACTGCCAAACTGCCTTTCCGTCGTTATCATCACAACCGCCCTGCAGATACCGAGTGCAATTTTTACGGAAAGTTACCTAAGCTTCCTTGGGCTTGGAGTGTCAAGACCGCTGACCTCTCTTGGTTCTCTTGCCAATGACGCGAGAGCCGGGATGCAGTCGTACCCGTTAAAGTTGGTGATTCCGGCGGTTGCGATCTGCCTGATCGTGCTGGCTCTGAATCTTTTGGGTGATGGTCTGCGCGACGCCTTTGATTCCAAACTGAAATAAGGAGAGAGAAATGAGCGAAGAGAATACATATGTGCTTGAGGTGGAGAATCTTCATACAAGCTTTTTTACGGAAGCCGGAGAGGTGTGCGCAGTCAATGGCGTCTCCTTTCAGCTGGAGCGTGGAAAGACAATGGGGATCGTGGGAGAGTCCGGGTCTGGAAAATCTGTTACTGCCTACTCCATCATGCAAATTTTGGCGGATACTGGAAAGATTACAGAGGGTGCAGTTCGTTTTCGGGGCGAGGACATCACAAAGTGGGACGAAAGAAAGATGCAGAAGTTCCGCGGGGAAAAGTGTTCTATCATTTTTCAGGATCCGATGACAAGCTTAAATCCGGTATTTACTGTGGGGGATCAGCTTGAGGAGGCGATTCTTCTCCACACGGACAAAAACCGGAAGGAGGCGCGGGAAAGCGCCGTTGAGATGTTGACGCTGGTCGGAGTCAACGAGCCGGAAAGCCGTGTCAAGCAGTACCCGCACGAGCTGTCCGGCGGTATGCGGCAGCGCGTCATGATTGCGATGGCGCTGGCGTGCGAGCCGGATATTCTGATCGCGGACGAGCCAACCACGGCGCTTGATGTGACGATTCAGGCGCAGATTCTCGAGTTGATGCAGGACCTCCAGAAAAAGCTGGGCATGGCGATTATTATGGTGACGCATGATCTTGGGGTTATCGCGAGCATGTGCGACGAGATTAT
>CAJLGN010000183.1 GCA_905206195.1 uncultured Roseburia sp. | reverse complement strand
GCTGCAGCGGGCGATGGAAAGGAGCAGCTCAACAAAAAGAAGGGTTTCATGGATAAGATAAAAGAATCTTTGGACGATATATAAGAATTACCGCGGAGAGAGTCGCAGTTGTATCCTAAGTAGGTTGTACAAATACGGCTCTTTCTTTTTGGTCAATATTACATATTGAGCATAGATACTAAATGTAGTATTATGTCGATAGTTGGTTACTAAGGATAGCGCTTGTGTAATCTGGTTACGCACAGGAGGGGAAGATCTTGGATCAGTCAGAGGTTCGGGCAGACGAAGAAAAAGTTGTTTTTCAGCAGTGGTTTCGGGATGAGGCGGATGCCATCGAGCAGAGGAGAGAGAAGCTGTGGGAGGAGAAACGGGAGATCGATCGGGAGCGCAGGGAGTTAGAGCGCGAAAAGCGAAAGTTTCTCTCCGAGAAAAGGATGGAGGATGACCGCATTCAGAGGGAGAAGCAGCTTTTTGAGATGAAGTGGAAGATTTTGGAGGATGAGCTCAAGCGTTTTGCCAAGGAGCGGGTGCAGTTTGAGAATCAGCGAAGATTCTACCAGTTTGTGGATGAACATGAGACGCGCGCTGCTGTGCGAAAGGAGAGAGTAGTCTCGGCCGCTATGTTTTTTGTCGGTGTCGAGGACGGGAAGACGCTGAAGAAGCGCTACAAAGAGTTGATTAAAATTTATCATCCCGACAATCTTGCGGGAGATGTCGGCACGATACAGGAGATCAACCGGGAGTATGACAGGTTGCAGGAACAATATCGAAGTGCAGTATATGGTTGAGCGAATAAAATGGGAAGTGGATGCAATCCGCTTCCCATTTTTGGTGCCGTGCTGTGGACAGAGTCGATGTGAAAAGCAGTGGCAGAGTGTTCACTGCGGATAGATCAGATGTGTCTCATCAATGCCGTAGAGGGTGTTGATGAGATAACGGTTCGCAAGATAGTTTGCCATGTTGAGATTCATATCGAGGTAGTTGCCACAGTCTTTTGCGGAAGCTCCCGGAATTTCATCTTTAAAATCTCGGATAAATTCAAACAGTTCGGTGACGAGCGGAACGATTTCCTGCGACGTGTAATCCCCTGCGAGCAAAAGATAAAACCCGGTTCTGCAACCCATCGGTCCAAAGTAGATGATTTTGTCGCCGAAAATCTCATGGTTGCGCAAAAATGTCGCAGCCAAATGCTCGATGGCGTGCATCTCCGCGGTGTTCATGACGGGTTCTTCGTTGGGGGAGGTCATGCGCAGATCAAAGGTCGTGATGACCTGGACTCCGAGGTGATCCTTCCGGGACACATAGACGCCCGGTTGTAATTTGATGTGGTCTATCGTAAAGCTTGCAATTTTTTCCATAAAAAGTTCCTCCTGACAACCACATTAAAGCAGAAGATTGAATTCGTCAAGCAGAAAATGAGAGGTGGGAGACTTCTTGACGCTTTGTCGATAAAAAAGTATAGTAGGAGTATAGACCGCGGCAGGCATAGGCATGGGGGAGCCGCGCGACAAAAACACAGAGGAGCAAGGAAAATGAAATCATATGATTTTACAAAACAGCCATCCATTTTAATTCAGGGAGCGATGGAGACGGAGACGGAATATCTGATCGGGCAGCTGGAGGGGACAGATTGTGTCACCCTCGGCAACTGGAAATTTTACACGGGTCTTCTGGGAAAAAATAAGGAGCCGGTCATCGTGTCGAGAACGTACCAGGGGATGGTGAACGCGGCTGCGGCGACCGCGCTTGCACTGACGCATTTTGCGCCGCGGGTTGTCATCAATCAGGGGATTGGCGGCGGGCACTCCAAAGAGTTTCATGTCGGGGATATCGTGCTCGGGGAGAGGGTGATTCCGATGGGGGCCAGAATGTGGGGATTTTCGGAGGAAGGGGCAGGGATCGACGAAAAAGATTTCAAGATTTTGAAGATCGAGATCTACAGTAAGCTGGAGGGATGCACGAAAAAAGTTTCCGTATTTCCCTGTGATGAGCGGCTTCTGGCGATTGCGGAGAAGGTGAAGACAAACTGCCACACAGGCAGGGGAACACTCGGGTCTGCGGATGAGTGGAATAATCAGCTGGATCGGATTGCACTGCTTGGGGAGCGGTATCAGACGGCGGTGGAGGATATGGAATCGGCGGCGACGGCTCAGCTGTGTCTATCCTACAATGTCCCGTTTATCGGAATACGCATTCTGTCGAACTCCATTGTAAACGGAGAGGTGTTTGATGAGTCTAAGGGGCTCGCAGGACAGAAATATATCATAAAATATGTGGAAGCGCTCTGCGGTTTTGCGTAGGTGTGCTGCGGTGACCGTGCGGGGAGGAAATCGGGGTAGAGTCGAGAACTCGATCACACACGTACTTTACTTGGGATATTGAGAGGGAGGCGGAGAAACGATGACACAGCAGTATATTACAACTTTTTCAAAAATCCATTTCACACCGCTCGCGCCGAGGGAGCAGGATATACAGATTGAGGATATTGCCCATGCGCTGTCATTTATGGCGCGGGCGAACGGGCATTTTCCGGAATTTTACTCGGTGGCACAACACAGCATAGACTGTGCGGTTGCAGCGCGCGCCGAGGACTGCAACGTGAGGGAAATCCTAGCTTGCCTTTTGCACGACGCAAGTGAAGCATATCTCTCCGACATTACCAGGCCTGTGAAAGCGAATCTGGCAGAGTACCGCAGAATCGAGCGGAATCTACAGAAGGTCATTTATGAAAAATACATCCCGGGAGGGCCGAGTGAGCGGGAGGAGCAAATTGTAAAGCGCATTGACGACGCCTGTCTGTATTATGAATTTGAGCACTTTATGGGGGAAAAATTGTTTGAGGAGGCGCCGAAGCTTGCACGTTTGCCCCAATATAAAGTGCGCCCCTTTCGGGAAGTGAAAGAGGCGTTTCTGGAAATGTTTGAGGAATTGTCTGAGGCGGTCTGGCATGTTAATAATTGCTGAGAACCAGATGTCGCTTAAAAGGCGCCGCCAGCTGATCGATTGTGTGTCTGGCCTGCACGTAGCAGTTTCGGTGCGTGCGGATCACGTAGATCTGGCTCGCACCGCGATACTTCTCGCGCAGGAAGAATGGAATCTTGATCCAATTGCGAGTAAATGGAATTCGGTTCTCGATGAGAAGCTGTGCCGCATGGTTGCTGATGCGCGCGTTGGTGGTGCGGCACAGCTCTACATCTTTATCGAGCGCTCGTGTGTCCCCTAAAATCTTTGCTCTGTTCATCTGTAAAAACCTCCTGCTATCCATTAACGAATCCGAATTTGAATCTGCTTCCCAAGGCTCTCTGCCACTTTTATGAGAAAATCCAGACTTGGATTGTATGTTCCGCTTTCAAAGCGAGAAATATTTGACTTCTTCGTGCCAACGCGCTCGGCGAGAATCTCCTGTGTTACATTCTGCGACTTGCGCGCGTTCTTAAGCTGCTCCACGACCTCGTAGCGCGGAAGCAATCTTTCTGCGTTGTCATTCATAGTCCCCTCAATTTATTAAAATATGAGTGCTGTAGTTTCTACTTAATATCACTCTGATAAAAAGTTATCATATATGATAACTTTTGTCAATGAGAATACAAGGAAAAGGAAAAATAGAGATTTGAAAAAAATATTGTTGCAATCTTGAAGCAGATATGATAAGATTATTTTTGCTTGAGCGGAACAGTATTTTGTCCCGTAAAGTTACGCCGGCGTGGCGGAATGGCAGACGCATCAGACTCAAAATCTGACGGGGGCAACCTCGTGCCGGTTCAAGTCCGGCCGCCGGCACTCTGTGCAGGGATATTGAGATATCCCGAAAAAGCCTTGATTATTCAAGGCTTTTTTTATTTCATAGGAAAAACCTTAGATGGAGTACAAGGTTTTTCCTACGATATAAAAGTTTTTGGCATATAGAAAATTATTTTTGTAATTTCACATGCTTCCTCTCGAGAATAAAATAATCGATCATCCGGTTGATAGTGTGTTGCTGTGTTTCGATTATTTTCTTGAAATTGTCATTTTCTTTTGTAAGACGTTGCAATTCCAACTCCTCATTCATGTTGTCCACCCTTTGATCTGAATTTATTATTCAAATGAAAGCATAGGGGACTTTTGTTGCAATGTCAATGGAAAATGGCTGAATTGTGTGAAACAAATACTTCTATTCACAATATATGTCAAAAAATATAAAGAATTCGACATGATGCATGAAAAAATAGACCGGCAGAGGGTGTGAGGACTTTGTGATTTTTTTATGAAATAATAGGAAAAAGAGATGTGGTGTGCTAATATAATAGATATGCGTTTTATGCAGGGAAGTCAGGAAGAGAAAGATGCAGGGTCAGG